>JAQWDO010000057.1 GCA_028705415.1 Dehalococcoidales bacterium | reverse complement strand
GGCTGTTATCAAGGCCAGGATTGATCTACACAGACTGTTTTTTTTTGTGCACGCCGCGAGTCGGCCCTCCGGGCCTCCCGCGATAGTGCTCTGGCCCCCTCAACGCCGGGGTGGCTTGGATACAATTGCTCAGGTGGTTGATGATTTTCGATATAACAGAGATCGTATTCTCCAGACGGACCCGGATGACTTTTGGATTGTTATATTAGTGATTGATGAAAGTCATTTCTTTTCAGTTGATTTCCCGAATCTGTGCAGGGTTGACCAATCTTCTTTTACTGGTTAAAAACAATTTTAGAGTAGCTTAAGCACATATAAAAAGACTTCTGTAATTTTAGAATTATATTTAGAAGTGGACAGTTAATGCGAAATTTGGAGTACAATCAGAGGCAAAATCTTTTTCCCTTTTAGTTGCAGATCTACAGTTGTGCAGGAGGTATTCCACTGATAAATGGTAAGGATGTTAAGCCATCAAACGTAATGAAAAAAACTATTAAATATCTAATCGCTTGTATGGCCATACTCATCTGGTTGGGACTCTTGGCCAACCATTGGCCCACTGCCCTTGCGATAGCAGTTATCGGTGGCATTATCTGGCGATCGAGAAAATCATTGCATAAGGAGTTGCCTGAAATAACTCCTGCTTCAGATCCACTTGCTGGAAATACAACGCCTGCGGCACAGCTATCCTCATCGATGCCACCGGTTACTGCATCTATTCCAGGTCCTGTTATCACCTTTGAATACAACTTAAACCGCTCGATCAGTCGCTCGACAATGCCTGGGACAAATGAAGTTCAGTGGGCATCTTACAATGATATGCTTGAAGTCGCCAGCTACCGCATCGAGCATCCAATGACTTATTGGGCAGCCGGGAAGACGCGCATTGCTGAAGCCTCCTGCATTGAGAAAAATTTGCCGATTGGAAAGCCTATATCTGAGCCGATTGGCGCGCTCGGCTACTGGCCGCGATATGAGAACATGACCCCAGGCCAAAGAGGAAACTATCTTTCTTGGCTGGCAAGCGGAAAGCAGGGGCAATTAGATGATATCGGTTATGCCTTCGTTTATTTCTACGGACTTGAACGGCGGTTTTTCATTGACGGCAAAGATGTCGATCTGATCATTACCGAAGTCGTTCGTTTGCTTTGCCGATATCCAGAATCAGGATCTTTCAATGGATATTTGAGTCGCTTCATCGCCTTTTCCACAGCCCGGATGGGGCTAAGATCCATAACGAATGATGGCTTTGCGCTTTGCTTCGATCAGGCACCGCTCAATAGCTATTCCGAAGATCTGCTTGCCGTCATTCTCGCCTGGTTCTACCAGCACAATCTTCCACTCCCAGGCCGCTGGGCTTTCGAGGTGGCCAGGCAGGATGTCAGAACCATGCGCAGTGTAGTTATCAACCGCGCGCCAGAGCAATTTAAGTCTCTTTTCATGCAAAAGTACCATGCTCAATTTGCTGAAGGCATGGTGCTTAAAGCAGCAGAAAGAGAGCGGCTGATTGAGTATCATCCTGCAAGTCCAAGTTTAATGGAGTTGGGCCAGTCTTCCACTGCATTTGCAGCAGTCAGAATTCCCGATGTATTGGGTTTGCAGAGTCAATTCGTGCATCTCTCCCAGATCTGGAATACTTGCGTAGAAGAACTTAGGGATTTCAGTCGCGCGGTAGGCAAAGGCTTGGATACTACAACACGCGAAGCGTGGGAAGCGCTACCTCCTGCATTGCGCAAAGACGTGGACCATCCAGATGCTCCACACTGGAAAGCCATAGCAACGACGCAAGCACGTGAGGATGGATTCTCATTTGCTTCAATATCAAAGCTTGCGGAAATTCAGAAATTTCAGTCACGAGAAAAACTGACGGCCACCCAAAGCAGGTCATTGGCACGAACCGCAGAAGATATCGGACTTGCCATCGTCCCTGATGCACGGATTACAGGACGAGCCTATGCCTGGTCGGATGAGGTAGTCCTCTTTCAACAAGAGGGCAGTGCCGCCCTGCAGCAGGAGAGCGGCTATCGTGCTGCATCATGTATGCTGGAATTGGGCATGGTTATCGCTGGGGCAGACGGGAAAATCGATCCAGAGGAAAACGCCCGTATTGAGCAGTTTCTGGAAGATCAATTCCGTCTTTCGTCCGATGAATCTCGACGTTTGAAAGCCTATGGAATATTATTGGGCAAGAAGCCGCCATCCATCTCTTCGCTTGGCAAGTCGTTGCGAGAAGCATTGACTTTGGATCAGCGTGCCATGATTGGCAAATATCTGATTGGAGTGGCTGCCGCTAATGGCATAATTGATCACAAGGAAATTTCATCGCTGAAGAGCATTTATAAGGCACTTGAAATCGAGGCTCCTCTAGATTCATTATTAGCTGAGCTGCGCCTATCCAGCAGTCAGCCCGTGGAAGTTCAAACAATTCGACGTGAACAGCGTGTTAGCGAAGCGATCCCTCAGCGCGAGCAGATGCCTGTTGACAAGCCAGTAGATATCACTCTTAATAACGAGGCATTGGCGCGCATTATGGCGGAGACTGCGGAAGTCTCACGCATTCTTGGACAGGCGCTATGCGAAACTGAAAGCAAAATAGATGAGTCTGATGCTGTTGATAGAGTTAAGCCTTCTGCTGCGCCGGAGGCAGTCACATATACGATAAATTCCAGCTTGCCATTTTCAACGGAACAGCTCGCGGCACTGGATAAACGATATTATGCACCGCTGGCAGAAATAATGAAAGAGCAAGTCTGGTCTTCGGATGACCTCGCCAAACTGGCAAAACGACATCAATTAATGCGTACAGGCATGTTGGATACCATTAACTCCTGGGCTTATGATAGTCTTGGTGACGAGATCCTGTTTGAAGAGGATAACATGTATAAAGTCAATCAATCCCTGGTGGGGGCATAAGCATGGCGATCACCATAAAACCTCGTGAACGAAATGCAATTCTTCAGTCTCTGCGTGCGGGGGTTGTACCGCGCATCGGTCTTCAGCATATTCAGGTAGGTCGCAAAGATGAGGTGGCAGCGATCCTAAGCGATCTCGACCGCATTGCACAGGACGGGGCGACAGTTCGTTTCATTATCGGTCGCTATGGCTCCGGCAAAAGCTTTTTCCTTAATCTAGCTCGCATGGTGGCACTGGAAAAGAAGTTCGTGGTTGTCCAAGCCGATATCTCTCCCGACCGCCGTCTGCATGCTTCAAGCGGACAAGCACGTTCACTCTATTCCGAGTTGATGCATAACATGTCTGCTGGCGCTAAACGAGACGGCGGCGCATTGCCAGGTTTAGTCGAGCGATGGGTCTCTGAAGTAGAGTTTGAAGCCAAAGAGACAGGCGGCGATCCGCAAAAAGAGATTTACAGACGTCTGAAACCACTGCAAGAGAATGTCAGTGGTTATGATTTTGCTACTGTCGTCAATAAATATGTGGAAGGATCTCAGCAGGGAAATGATGCTATGACGAACGCATCACTCCGCTGGTTACGCGCGGAATATGCCACAAAGACGGAGGCACGCCAAGATTTGGGGGTACGTTCGATCATTGGTGATCAGGACGTCTATGATCATTTGAAACTCATGGCCGCCTTTGTCCGTCTTGCCGGCTATTCTGGCCTATTGGTTAACTTGGATGAAATGGGCGTGTTGGCACAGCGGCTCAACAGCAAATCAGCGCGTGATGCAAATTATGAGATGATCCTTCGCATCTTCAACGATTGCTTGCAAGGCAGTGTGAATGGACTGGGTGTGGTTTTTGCAGGCACGGATACATTTATGGATGATCGGAGGCGAGGATTGGCGAGTTATGAAGCCTTAGCTACACGATTGGCAAATAACACTTTTGCCATCGATGGTCTACGAGATTACTCAGGCCCGGTCATCCGGCTTCCAAACTTAACTGTCGAAGACCTCTACGTTTTGCTGCATAATATTCGCCAGGTTTATGCATCAGGTGACGTTTCACGTTACCTCGTGCCTGATGAGGCGCTCAAGGCATTTATCCAGCATTGCGCTCAGACGCTAGGTGTGGAATTCTATCAGACGCCTCGTGACGCTGTAAAAGGATTTGTAGGCTTTCTTTCTGTCTTGGAACAAAATCCAGGTACAGATTGGCAGAAGCTGCTTGGCGGCATAAATCTTCAGCCATCAATAAATCCGGAAATCATTCCGGTGACAGAAGATGACACTCAAGTGCCACCCAATGGCGAAAAAGATGAGTTGGCAACATTTCGGCTTTAGCGAGCGATGTAAATGAATGAACCGACCGCCTTCCAGCGATTAAATCCGATCATTCAGGAAGAGCTATACCGCATGAAATGGACTGACCTGCGTTCCATCCAGGTCGATGCCATCCACGCGATACTTGGAGGCAATAAGCATCTCATCATTTCGGCGAATACAGCCGGAGGAAAGACCGAAGCTGCATTTCTTCCTATCCTCTCCGAGATAGTCGAAGATCATACAAGCAGCGTGCGGGCCTTGTACGTAGGACCTCTCAAGGCACTCATCAACGATCAATTTCGTCGTCTTGAAGAGCTTTGTGAACGCGCCGAAATTCCGGTACATAAATGGCATGGCGATGTCGGTCAATCCAAAAAGCATCAGGTGCTGAAATCACCGGGTGGTGTACTGCTGATAACGCCGGAATCCATAGAGTCACTCTTCATCAATCACCCTGATAAGCTGGACATACTGTTTTCTCATCTCAGCTTTATAGTCATCGACGAAATGCATGCGTTTCTCGGAACAGAACGTGGAGCGCAACTACGTAGCCTGTTGGCAAGATTGACACAACGCGCAAATCATCAAGTGCGCATCATTGGATTGTCTGCTACGCTCGGAGACATGACTTCAGCACAAAAATGGGTTGACCAGAAGAATCCAGATAGCATCGCGATGATTAAAAGTGGAGATAATAAAACCGTAAAATACATCATCAAGGGCTATCGGCGGCTAAAATCTGGAGAGGAATGTGGAGAGGACTCCACTGATAAAGAGAATGCAGAATCTATCGCCACACCTGACGATTTTCGCTTGGCCAAAGACCTAATCAATGCTTTTGCAGGCAAGACGGCATTGATATTTGCCAACAGTAAACAACAACTGGAACTGTATGCAGACCTTACAGGACGCCTTCTGTTACGAGCCGGGCGGCCAAATCTGTTTCGCATTCACCATGGCTCGTTATCAAAGGCCGAGCGTGAGGATACTGAAGAGGCTTTGCGATCAAAATCAAGCCCAACAGCAACTTTTTGTTCCAGCACATTGGAGCTTGGCATTGATGTCGGCAATATCAGCAGAGTGGGCCAAATAGGCGCTCCCTGGTCTGTTTCTTCGCTGAAACAGCGATTAGGACGCAGTGGTCGTGGAGAGGATCAGGCTTCTGAGCTGTGGTTGTATATGGTTGAAGATGCAGCAACCGAACAATCCAAACCTATTGACCGCCTCTACCCACAATTGCTCCGTGCTATTGCCATGACGGAACTTATGCTGGAAGATTGGTGTGAGCCTCCTGACATTGAACGCTGGCATCTCTCCACCTTGGTTCAGCAAATCATGAGCGTAATTGCCGAAGCTGGCGGCGCATCGGCATTAACTCTATTTGAACGTCTCATCACCCGAGGATCATTTAAGAACATTGACCAGAAAACGTTGGTTCGTGTCCTTCGCAGCATTGGGGCCAATGACCTGGTAGAGCAAACTCCAGAAGGCACAATTATTCTGGGCCTCAAGGGTGAGCGGATAGTCAGAAGCTTTGAATTCTACTCTGCATTTGTAACCGAAAAGG
>JAQWDO010000005.1 GCA_028705415.1 Dehalococcoidales bacterium | reverse complement strand
GCTTTTACCAGGTTATAGGCATCGTCCGGGCTGATTATTCCAGCCATATCCTTGATACAGAGAGAATCAGCTCCCATCGACTCAAATTTAACCGCTTTTTCAATATAATAATCAAGGTTGTAAACCGGACCTCCCATCTTGCGCTCGGTCAAAGAATAACTGATGGCCAGCTGGGCATGTTTCCCGCATTCTTTTATGGTGGAGAGGGCCGGTTCAAAGTTTCGTTCATCATTCAAAGCATCAAATACACGGAATATGTCTACACCGGTTTTGGCTGCATGTTTTACAAATTCAACCACCACATCATCCGGATAGTGGCGGTAGCCTACCAGGTTCTGGCCGCGAAGAAGCATCTGCAGGGGTGTATTGGGGGCAGCCTTTTTAATCTTGGCCAGCCGCTCCCAGGGGTCTTCGTTTAAAAAGCGGGTCGGGACATCAAATGTTGCTCCTCCCCAGACTTCCAGCGAATAAAAACCGGCCTTGTCCATTCCCGGTGCCATTTCCAGAATATCATCAGTTCGCATGCGTGTTGCCAGTAATGACTGGTGCCCGTCACGCAAAGTCAGATCGGTAATTTTAACGCCATTTTTTTCCATCCCGGAAACCTCTCTATCTATGAATTAACCACAATAATAATATAAAAATTAATGTTTGAACAATAAGTGGGGATACACCCGCCGCCCGGTGCCGTAACGGTCATAATAGCACAACAGCTACCTGTCGGCAACTACTTGCCGCATTTTCTACCCGGCTGGCAGAAGCGCCGCAAGAGTTCACAAAGGGCACAATTTGTGCTATCGGAAAAATCGTATTAAACCCTTTAACCAGGCATCCCCAAACCTCTTTGACAGCTCCGAGGCAAGGTGCTAGTTTTAAGGATACCTTACTGCAAAGGCGGCTTCTATGGAAGAAAACGAAAACTCTCTGTTTGAATTGATAGGTGTTTCATACCTTAACGTGCTTGATATCCCGAGCCTCACCATTGGCAGGGGCATAACCACTATTTTCGGCCCGAGCGGAAGCGGTAAAACCACCATCTTAAAGCTGCTTAACCGGATGATATCACCAAGTACCGGCCAGCTGTTTTTCAATGGTACTGAACTAAGACAAACAAACCCGGTTCAGCACCGTCGTAAAGTGGTGATGCTTTCCCAGAATCCAGTGATGTTTGATGGGAACATCAGGGACAATCTCAACGCACCAAACACATTCCAAAAGCGGCCATTGCTGGATGAAAGCTTGCTTTTTTCAGCCCTGGAAACAGTCGGGCTGGGCAAAGATCCGGCCACTCCGGTAAATCTTTTATCCGGCGGAGAGAAACAACGCCTGGCTCTGGCCAGGGTGATTCTTCTTCAGCCAGAGGTCTATCTTCTGGATGAACCCTCTTCAGCTCTGGATGACGCCAGCGCTGAAGCAGTTGTTGAAACCCTGTGCCTGAAGGCACGCAAGGAAAACAGGCCTGTCATAATGGTTACTCATTCAAAAACGATCGCCAGAAAATATTCGGATGCCATCATTACAATCGCAGGTGGGAAATCAATCGGTCAGGAGCTATGCAGTGGAAGGGATAATTGAACTCACATTGTGGCAGGTCGCAGCAGCTTACCTTTTTGTTGTCATAGTGCTTTTAATCGTAAAAAGCAGGGGAATAAAAAAAGAAGGGGAGATAGTTTTATCCTCCGTAAGGATGACCCTACAGCTGATTTTAGCCGGATATGTTCTTGTATATGTGCTGGATAACCCGAATCCGTTCATTACCGCCGCTATAATAATACTTATGGAGGCGTTTGCAATATATACCGTGATGGCAAAATTTAAAGGCAGGCTGAATGGAAAACTCAAAAAAATAATTGCCCTTTCCATGGGGCTTGGAGCAGGAGCCTGCCTGCTGTATCTTATCTTTGCGGTAATAGGTGTTCAGCCCTGGTATGACCCGCAGTACTTCATCCCGATAGCCGGCATGGTAATCGGCAACTCGATGACAGGGGTTTCCCTGGCAGTAAAAAGCCTGCTGGAAGGCATGACCACCCGCCGGCAAATTGTTGAAGAGGCCTTGATACTGGGGGCTACTCCCAGGGAGGCAACCGCAGATATCATTAACCAAACATTTGATTCAGCTATAATGCCAACCATAAATTCCATGCTGGGAATGGGAATCATTTTCCTTCCCGGGATGATGACCGGGCAAATACTTGCGGGTGTATCACCTACAACCGCAATCGCCTACCAGATAGCCATAATGCTTGGCATCCTGGGAGCAGTAGCCGTGAGCGTAATACTTGCTTTGCAAATGGGTTACAGAACCTTCTTCAACCGGGAGGAACAGCTGGTATAATTGACCGGTTCGCGTAATTATAAAGGCCCGATAATACATGCAGAAGGGAAGCTTTTCAGCTAAAAATATAAAATGGGTGCCCCGAAACAGCGATATAAAACAGTTTGAACCGACACTGCTGTTTATTGTAAGCTAATTGCCTGATCGCTTTGAGCATCTGTTTTGCCCTCTGAATTCTCCCAAGCTGGAGGAAAACCTTTATCACCAGAATTTCTTGCCAGACCAGATTGAATGTTTTAAACCGTTATCGGCCAGTCCGGATTAACAAAACCGGCGGGAGATGGCTGATAATTATCGGATAGTAAATGAAGCTAAGCTAGCTTCATTTATATATTTAAGGGAGGTTACGGTGGAAGAACCGGATGTTTCCGCGGTAAAGGAACTGGCGGAAGGTTACACAGGCCGGGAAGATGGCCTGATTACGGTTTTACAGGAAATTCAACAAATTTACGGCTATTTGCCGGAACAAGGGCTCAAAATTGTTAGCCAGGCCTTAAAGATTCCCATGAGCCGGATATTCTCTATAGCCACCTTTTATTCCCAGTTTTACCTGGAACGCAGGGGCAGAAATATTATTCGCGTATGCCGCGGAACAGCTTGTCATGTCCGGGGCGGAAAAGCCGTGCTGGAGACATTCGAAAAGCGACTTGGAATATCAGACGGACAAACCACACCGGATTACCGGTTTACACTGGAAACAGTTGCCTGTCTTGGCGCATGCGCCATGGGTCCGGTAACGCTTGTGGATAGCAAGTATTACGGAAAAATGACCCCCGTAAAAGTCGAAACACTGATCGACAGTCTTCCATAAAATTGCTGGAGTATTATAACTAAAATGAATTTGGGAGAGTTTGACCACCTGTACATTTCGCTGCAAGCTGAGCAAAACGGCGACATGATACGTATACAGGTATGTGGCGGAACCGGGTGCAACGCCCAGGGCGGGCGCATGGTTTATGACGCTCTTTACCGCGAGATTTCTGAAATGGGGTTAAGCGACAGGGTATTGCTTTCATCCACCGGCTGCCATGGATTTTGTGAGCGGGGGCCAATCGTATCGATTCAGCCAGGAGGCATATTTTATCCCCAGGTAACCCCCGGCGATGTAAAGGAAATTGTTAGTGCCACGGTTATCGGTAAACAGGTCATTGACCGCCTTCTGTACGTAGACCCATTAACTGGAGAAAAGCAGGCTTTTGACCACGAAATTTCTTTTTATGCACGCCAGCAACGAATTGTTCTGGCAGGAAATGGCAAGCTTGATCCTCAAAGCATCTTGGACTATATCAGAAATGGCGGCTATCAGTCAGTCAGAAAAGCATTAAGCTCCATGACCCCGGAGCAGGTTATATCAGAAATCCTTGCTTCCGGCCTCAGAGGCCGGGGAGGGGCTGGATTTCCAACCGGCAGAAAATGGAGTTTTGCCAGAAACGCCACTGGCGACAGAAAATACATGGTATGCAATGGCGATGAGGGCGACCCCGGAGCCTTCATGGACAGAAGCTTAATGGAAGGTAATCCTCACCTGGTTCTTGAGGGGATGATTATAGGTGCCTTCGCTATAGGAGCCAATACCGGTTACATTTACGTGCGGGCGGAATATCCGCTGGCAGTCAGCAATCTGAAACTGGCTATCGCCCAGGCTGAAAAACTCGGCCTTTTGGGGAATAACATTCTGGATTCTGGTTACAACCTGGAAATCAGGGTCATTGAAGGAGCAGGGGCTTTTGTATGCGGCGAAGAAACTGCCCTGATGGCTTCCATAGAAGGTAAAATCGGTAGACCGCGCCCCCGGCCACCTTTCCCGGCCCAGAGTGGTTTATGGGGCAGGCCAACTAATATAAACAATGTCGAAACGCTTGCCAATATCCCGCACATAATCAACCAGGGAAGTGTCAATTATGCTGCTACCGGAACGGAAACCAGCAAAGGTACAAAAATTTTCTCTCTTACCGGCGCTGTAAACAATACCGGCCTGGTAGAAGTACCCATGGGAACATCTCTGGGTGAACTGGTCTATGATATTGGCGGCGGAATAATTGGCGGGCGCAGGTTCAAGGCAGTACAGATCGGCGGCCCTTCGGGTGGGTGCCTGCCTGCCAAATATCTGGGGCTCCCTATCGATTATGAATCCCTGTCCGCTATCGGTTCAATCATGGGATCCGGCGGCCTGGTAGTAATGGACGAAGCTTCCTGTATGGTTGATATTGCACGTTTTTTTCTCAGCTTTACCCAATCTGAGTCATGCGGCAAATGCACACCCTGCCGTCTGGGAACCAAGCGAATGCTGGAAATCCTTACACGCATAACCCGGGGTGAAGGCAGAGAGGGAGATATCGAGCTACTGGTTGAACTGTCAAATAACATTAAAAGCACTTCCCTCTGCGGCCTCGGACAAAATGCGCCCAACCCGGTTCTGAGTACCATTCAATACTTCCGGGACGAATATGAAGCCCATATTAGAGAAAAGCGATGCCCGGCAGCTTCTTGTGAGGCTATGATATATGCTCCTTGTGAACATTCTTGCCCGCTCAATGTTGATGTTCCGGGATATGTTGCCCTTATCAGCCAGGGTAGATTTGAAGAAGCACTGGATCTGGAAAGGCGCAGAAATCCCCTGGCTGGTGTCTGCGGCCGGGTATGCCATCATCCATGTGAAAATCGCTGCCGCCGCGGAGATATCGACCAGCCGGTTGCCATTGCAGCTTTGAAACGGGCGGCGGCCGATTACGGTGCCAATCATAAAACCGGACGGCCGGGAAAAATCGAACCGGTGCATAAGGAAAAGATTGCCATTATAGGCTCCGGGCCCGCCGGATTGAATGCCGGCTACCACCTTGCTAAACAAGGTTATCGGGTCACAATTTTCGAAGCTCTTCCGGTAGCCGGTGGCATGCTTGCAGCCGGAATACCTGAATTCCGCCTGCCCCGCCGGGTTCTCCGTGAGGATATAGATTTCATTGCTGCACTGGGAGTAGAAATCAGGCTAAACTGCCCCGCAGCATCGATTGATGAAATAAGGAGCCAGGGTTACAGTGCGATTCTACTGGCCACCGGCGCTCACAAGGGCGAGAAACTGGGAATGAGCGGGGAGGATATTCACGGCGTTTTTGATGGTGTGGGATACTTGAGGAAAATCAACCTGGGCGGCAGAGTCGATACCGGCAAAAAGGTTGCGGTAATTGGTGGTGGCAATGTAGCTATCGATGCTGCACGGTCTGCCATGCGCCTTGGTGCTGAATCAGTTACGGTTATCTATAGGAGGCCCCGCCGGGATATGCCTGCCAACGATGAGGAGATCTGTGAAGCAGAAAGCGAGGGAATACAAATCCTGGATTCAACTTCATCACTGCAAATCCTGGGGAGCAAAACACATGTTTTCGGAATCGAATGCCTCAGAACAAGCTCGGGCACATATGATTCCAGCGGGCGGCGGAGGCCGGAAATAATCCCGGGGTCCGATTTCTGCCTGGAGGCAGATACCGTCATTGCTGCAGTCGGTCAGATTCCTGACATAAGCTTTCTCAGCCAAAACGACGGAATTGCTTTAAACGGGAACAATACGATCGTTGTAAACAAAATAACCCTGGAAACTGCTTGCAAAGGCGTCTTTGCCTCCGGTGATAACGTTACTGGCCCTGCTACAGTCATAGAAGCAATGGCTGGAGGCGAAAGAGCTGCCATATCAATAGACCGGTATCTGCAGGGAATTCCTCTTGAGGTTGAACGTTTTATAGAGAACAAAACCCCTGTTGATATTCCATGGAGCGAAGAGGAAGTAGACCTTGGTGCACGCAGGCAAATGCCGGGTTTGACATCAGCCGGGCGCAGCAGGAACTTCAATGAGACCAACCTGGGCTATTCAAAGGAAACTGCAATTCAGGAAGCCAGGCGCTGCCTGCGTTGCGACCTGAAAGGCAATTGAAACATGGCGAAAATTCAACTGACCATAGACGGAAATGAAGTACTTGCTGAGGAGGGCTCTTCGATACTGGAAGCTGCCCGTGAAGCCGGAATAGAAATACCCCACCTCTGCTATATGGACAACCTGCCCTCCAGCGGAAGCTGCCGGTTGTGCGTAGTAGAAGTAGAAGGCATAAAAAACCTGGTAACTTCCTGTTCTACCCCTGCCACTGCCAATATGGTAGTAAAAACTGCGACCGAGAAAGTAATCAGAGCGCGAAAAACCGTAATAGAACTTCTTCTTTCCGATCACCCTTTTGACTGTATGACCTGCGAACAAAGCGGCCGGTGCGAACTTGAAAAATATGCCTACGAACTGAATGTTACCGGCTCCAGATATGATGGCGACAAGCATAATTATTCTGTAGACGCCAGCAACCCTTTCTTTATAAGGGATTACAATAAATGCATTCTTTGCGGGCGCTGTGTTACTGCCTGCAAACAAATACAGCATATTGAAGCTATTTCTTTTATTAATCGTGGTTTCGACTGCAAAATTGCAGCTGCTTACGACCGCTCTCTCCGGGAGAGCAACTGTATTTTTTGCGGCCAGTGCCTGGCTGCTTGCCCTACCGGCGCCCTGGTGGAAAAAAGCCGGATTGGAGCTGGCAGAACGTGGGAACTGGAAAAGACCACTACTATCTGTCCATATTGTGGAGTTGGGTGCAGTATTGAATTACATACCAAAAACGATCGCATTGTTAACGTGACCCCCGCGTCCGGAGAAAGCGTAAATAATGGCCGGCTTTGCGTGAAGGGGAAATTTGGCTGGGATTTCGTTCACAGCCCGGAACGGCTGGAAACTCCTCTAATACGCACGGGAGAAAAGGGAGAAGGAAAATTCAGGACTGCCAGCTGGGAAGAGGCACTGGAACTGGTAGCCAGCAGGCTTGCCGATATCAAGTCAGACAGCGGGCCGGATTCACTGGGCTTTCTTTCCTCTGCCAAGTGTACCAACGAAGAGAACTACCTTTTCCAGAAATTCGCCCGGGCGGTCATCGGCACCAATAATATTGACCACTGTGCCCGTCTCTGACATTCGCCCACCGTGGCCGGTCTGGCCACAACCTTCGGTAGCGGGGCAATGACCAACTCCATCTCCGAAATACGCCACAGCGACTGTATATTTATTATCGGTTCCAATACGAGCGAAAATCACCCGATTATTGGCCTTGAAGTAATTGAGGCGGTTAAAAATCATGGGGCAAAACTGATTGTTGCCGACCCCAGGGGCATATCCATGACCGATTTTGCCGATATCTGGCTCCGCCTCAAACCCGGTACCGATACTGCACTGATAAACGGGCTGTTAAATATAATAATTACCGAGCAACTTGCCGATTTTGATTTCATCCAAAGCCGCACGGAAGGTTTTGATGAAGTACGAAAAATGGTTGAGCAGTACACGCCGGAAACCGTAAGCCGGATCACCGGTATTATGACTGAGGATTTACGCTCGGCTGCCCGTCTTTACGCAACCAGCGATAAAGCGATTATCCTCTACGCAATGGGGATAACCCAGCATGTCGGCGGGACCGGCAACGTTATAGCACTGGCTAACCTGGCCATGGCCACCGGCCATATCGGCAAAGAGGCCTCAGGGGTTTGCCCTCTTCGCGGACAGAATAACGTTCAGGGCGCCTGCGATATGGGAGCGCTTCCAAACGTGTTCCCGGGATATCAGCCGGTTGATGATGACAAGACCAGGGACAAATTCGAAGCCGCCTGGAAAACCGAACTCCCTGCAGCGCCTGGCCTTACCCTGGTGGAAATGATGCACGCAGCAGAGGCAGGCAGCATCAGGGGAATGTACATCATGGGGGAAGAGCCTGCCCTGACCGACCCCGACTCCTTACAAGTGGCAAACGCACTTAAAAAACTGGATTTCCTGGTCATACAAAATATTTTCCTGGGCGAAACCGGCAAATATGCCGATGTGGTCTTGCCAGGTGCCAGTTTTGCGGAGAAAGATGGCACCTTTACCAACACCGAAAGGCGGGTTCAGCGGATTCGCCAGGCTATTCGTCCAGTTGCCAATAGCCGGCCGGATTGGAAAATAATCACCAGCATTTCCCGGAGCTTGGGTTATGCCATGCCTTATTCTCACCCTTGCCAGATAATGGAAGAAGCAGCCAAGCTGACTCCCATTTACGGCGGAATCAGTTATGAACGGCTTGAACAAGGTGGGTTACAATGGCCATGCCGGAATTTACAAGACCCGGGCACAAAATATTTACATGAGGAGTCGTTTACCCGCGGGCGGGGCCAATTTACCCCGGTTCGATACGAACCCGCCGGAGAAGCACCCGATGACAATTATCCGGTAAACTTGACTACCGGCAGAAATCTCTATCACTGGCATGGTGGTTCTATCAGCCGCCAATCCCCCGGACTCAACGAAATATGCCCGGAAGGAAGGGCTGAAATCAATCCTGAACAGGCAGCCGAACTGGGATGCGAAACTGGGGATATAATTGAATTGTATTCGCCGAAGGGCAAGATTTATGCCAGGGTTGAAGTAAGCGAAAAATCTCCGCCCGGAATGGTTTTTATGCCTTTTCACTTCAGGGAATCTCCGGTAAATCAGCTCACATCAGACATTCTGGACCCGGTTGCCAAAATCCCGGGGCTCAAGATTTGCCCGGTAAATTTGCGAAAGGCCAAGTTGTAAAGCAGTCTTTTCCAACCCCCCCCCAAGGATTTACATAAAAGAAAATGAAAAAACCTGAAATTGACAGTCAGCTGGACCTGCATGGAAACCTGGTAGAAGAAGCACTGCCAAAGGTTGACGATTTTTTATACTCAGCCTATAAATCCGGGCATGACAGAGTATGGATAATCCACGGCAAAGGAACCGGAGTATTAAAACTCGAGGTTTCCAGGTTTCTTGCCAGGCACTGCCTGGTGAGATCGTTCTATACTGCGGATAAATACCATGGGGGAGATGGAGCTACCCAGGTAAACCTGATTAAATAGCTAAATCTGGCAACAAGCTCCGTTAACCTTTTTCAAAAACCCGGTTATTAAGCCTGGGCTTTATTCAGTTTTTGTTCCAGCCTTGATTTACGCCTTGCTGCATTGTTGGGGTGAATTATTCCCTTTACAGCGGCTCTATCGAGTGCGCTCATCGCAGCAGCAACCTTATCCGGGGCTTGAGCCGGTTCAGCCTCTACGGCTTTCCTGGCCTGGGTTATAAGTGTCCGGGTTTTCGAACGGACAGTTTTATTCCTTACCCTTTTCGCCTCATCGGCGCGAATCTTTTTCTTTGCAGAACTGGTATTTGCCAACTACTTCCTCCTAAATTAGAACAACAACTGGTTATTATACTACAGATTAAGAAACCTGTGAAGTTGAGTCTTCTCCCGTTCGGGTTATACTCACAACACCCTTGATTCCTTCCAGTTTGTTTATCAGCCGGCTGAGCTGATACACACTGCTGGTTGAAAGGGTAAAATCAATGGTAGACACTCCATCCTCCGTTTCAGTTACTGTCATGGAAGTAATATTGATTTTTTCCCCGGCAACCACCGTGGAAAAGTCCCTGACCAGGCCAACCCTGTCCCAGGCAACCAGGCTCATACGAACCGGATAAAGACTGTCAGACTGGCCCCAGTCAACCTCGACCAACCTCTCCCGCTCGAGGTCAGGACGCACTATATTATGACAATCAGAACGATGAACGGTCACGCCCTTGTTACGGGTTATATACCCGGTGATTGCGTCACCGGGAACAGGATTGCAGCAGCGGGCAAGGCTGGTGAGCATATTCCCGGCACCCAGTACACGTACAGCAGAGGTCGGACGTTTTGCCGGAGCATGTTCAACTATTTGTTTTGGAGCCTCCTGTTGACTGGCCAGCTTCATTGATATCTGGTGAAGACTAACACCGCCGTAACCTACTGCAGCCAGGAAGTCATCAACGGTGTCATAGTGAAATATGCGGGCGATTTCCTCACGGTTACCAACTTTTAAACCCAGGCGCCGAATCTCCTTTTCCAGCAGATTGCGTCCAAGATCAATGTTTTCCGCCCTTTCCTGCCGCTTAAAAAACTGGCGCAGCTTTTCACGGGCGTGAGAAGTCCGAACATAGCCCAGGTTGGGATTCAACCAGTCACGGGAAGGCGTCTTGTCCTTTCTGGCCACCACAATTTCAACAACTTCCCCGTTTTTCAACTGGTAGTTGAGGGGCACAAGCCTGCCGTTAACCTTTGCTCCTATACAGCGATGCCCAAGATCGGTATGAATGCGGTAGGCGAAATCAACCGGAGTCGCGCCCTGCGGCAGGTCTTTTATTTCGCCCTTGGGAGTAAAAACAAAAACCTGGTCATTAAAAATATCGGTCTTGACCGACTCAAGAAATTCTTCTGCTCCGGTCAGTTCCCGGTGCCAATCTACCAGCTGGCGCAGCCAGCCTAATTTTTCTTCAAATTTTTCATCGGACTTTTCGCCTTCCTTGTAACGCCAGTGGGAAGCAACTCCATATTCGGCGAAATGGTGCATATCATATGTGCGAATTTGCACTTCCAGCGGGATCGAACGCATTGCCATAACGGCTGTGTGCAAAGACTGGTAGCCGTTAGCCTTGGGATTGGCAATATAATCATCAAAGTAGCCCGGCATGGGATGCCAGAGGCTGTGAACCACTCCGATTGCATTGTAGCAATCCGGCACGGTATTAACCAGAACCCTCAAGGCAAGCAGATCCTGAATATCGTCAAAGCGCTTGCCCATTGTTTCGTACTTTTGGATTTTTTGATGAATGGAATAAAGGTGTTTTGGCCGGCCGGTCACTTCGCATTTCAAACCGGCCTTTTCGAATTCTCTCCTCAGAATTTCGATCATCTGATTTATTAAAACTTCCCGCTGGGTGCGGCGCAGGTTAACCATTTTGGAAATATGGGAATACTTTTCCGGCTCCAGATAGCGGAACGAGAGGTCTTCCAGCTCCCATTTAAGCTCCCAGACGCCGAGGCGGTGAGCCAGCGGAGCATATATTTCCAATGTCTCACGGGCAATCCGCTCTTTCTTTTCCGCCGGCAGAGCAGACAGGGTGCGCATATTATGAAGGCGGTCTGCCAGCTTGATAAAAACTACTCTCAGGTCTTCTGCCATGGCTACCAGGAGTTTACGCAGGTTTTCCGCCTGTTGTTCCGCATGGACTCCGCTTTTTAACCCTGTTGCCGGAGATTTCCGCGAGAGCTCCTCCAGTTTGGTAGTACCATCAACCAGGTTGGCTATTTCGAAACCAAAGTCTTTTTTTATTTTTTCAAGCGATATGCCGCAATCTTCTATGGTATCGTGCAGAAGGGCAGCTGCAAGCGCGCTGGAATCAAATTGCAGTTCTGCCAGTATCAGGGCTACCTGCAGCGGGTGATTGAGATACGCTTCGCCGGAAAGGCGCATCTGGCCACGGTGGGCTTCTCTGGCAAACTCATAAGCCCGTTTAACCAATTCCAGCTTCTCTGCCGGAATATACCTGGATGCTTTTCCAATCAGGTTTTCATAAGTACCGGCCTGTTTTACAACCACAATTGCCTCCCGTACGGTTAAGTATATCCCAACAGTATTCGTTTTTTAAAGCAGGAGATCGGGCTCCTGCCAAACCGGCCACTACCCAGGTATGGCATTTATCCCGGCAATTCTGTTGACGCCCCAAATTCATACGGCTAAAATGTGAGCGAGGTGAAAAATGGAACATATCTGGGCCCCCTGGCGAATAGAGTATATCCGCCTCGCCAAAAGCGGTGAGGAAAAAGGCTGCATACTTTGCGATAAACCAAACGAAGAAGATGACGAGGAAAATCTGATCCTTCTTCGCGGTAAATATAATTTTATTATCATGAACCGGTACCCTTATTCTGCCGGCCACCTTATGGTAGCCCCCAACCGTCATACGGCTTTGCTTGAAAATCTCGAAACCGAAGAACTGCTGGAGCATTTTCAGCTGGTGCAAAAATGCATTCGTGCCATACGCAGCCTCTGGAACCCCGGTGGATTTAACATGGGGATGAATATGGGGCGCATCGCAGGGGCAGGTATAGACCAGCACATTCATACCCACATAGTCCCGCGATGGGCAGGAGACACCAACTTTATGCCGGTTATAGCATCAACCGGTGTGGTTAATTCTTCATTAAAAGAGACCTACATGGAGTTAAAACCTCATTTTTAAAAGGGGGGTTCAATTTACATGCCAGATGAACTAGCAATTATAAAAGAAATACTGCCTTTCCTTATCCCTCTGGTGCTGATACAGTTGGCGCTTATGGTGATCGCACTGATCGATCTGCTCAAGCGGGAATATGTTACCGGCAACAACAAGGTTCTCTGGTTAATCGTTATCCTCGTTATTAACCTTGTGGGGCCAATTTTATACTTGCTTCTGGGTCGTAAGGAAAAACCCGATGACAGCTATTAGCACTCAAGGGCTTTCAAAATACTACAGAGAAGTAAAAGCCCTCGACGGACTCAGTATGGAAGTTCCGGAGAATGTAGTATTCGGTTTTCTGGGTCCGAACGGCGCCGGTAAAACCACTACGGTTAAGCTGCTGACCGGATTTGCCCATCCAACCAGGGGCAGCGCACGGGTTGCCGGTGAGGCAGTCAGCGCAAACAACCTGGCACTCAGATCATCGATCGGCCTGCTCCCGGACGTTCCTGCTTTTTACGACTGGATGAACGCAAGAGAGTATTTACGCTTCACAGCAGAACTGCACCAACTGGAAAGTAGAATAATTGCTGGCCGCATAGATGAATTGCTCAACCTGGTCGAACTTAAACGTTCGGGCAACAGGCGCATCGGCGGTTACTCCCGAGGCATGCGCCAGCGTCTGGGTATTGCCCAGGCCCTGATAAACCAGCCCAGAGTACTTTTTATGGACGAGCCGACTTCCGCCCTGGATCCGGTTGGAAGGCGGGAAGTTCTGGATTTGATAAAAAGCCTGAAGCAAACGGCAACCGTGTTCATGTCTACCCATAATCTAAATGAGGTGGAGAAGGTCTGTGATATGGTTGGCATAATCAACCGGGGAAAACTGGTTACAATTTCTTCGGTCGAATCTCTGCAAAAGAAATATGCACGTTCATTATTCGAAATGGAATTTATTGAAGATCCCGCTCCCTTTCTTCAAACTCTGCAGGAGGCGCCCTGGCTCACCGAGCCCGAAATAATCAACCGGAATGGTGCGCAGGTAGTTATAGTAAAGGCAATTGATGTGGATTATGCCCGGCGCGAACTGCCGCGTCTGATTTCAGACTCCGGCCTGACCCTCGCTCGTTATGAGCTTGTTATGCCCAGTCTGGAAGATATTTTTGTTGAAATTCTGGACGGGGAGAAGGCCAAATGAGAGGATTGGCTCCACTGATAAAAAAAGAGATTGCCGGGCAGCTCAGAACCTATAAACTGGTAATTGTGGGGGGAATATTTTTATTTTTCGGAATCTCTACTCCTTTTCTGCTTAAATATATGCCTGAAATCCTCAAACTTGCCGGTGAGGGAATGATAATCGAGTTCCCCCCGCCAACGGCGGTACAATCTCTGGCTGAGTTTGCCAGCACAATCGGTCAGGTTGGGTTGTTGCTTGCGGTATTAATGGCAATGGGAAGCATATCCAGCGAAATGAAAAGTGGAACAGCCGTAATGACGCTTTCCAAACCGGTAAGCCGTGCCGCTTTTGTCAACTCCAAAATGATAGCCCTGAGCCTTAACTTCGTGTTGTCTCTCTTGGTTGCATCGATTGCCAGTTTTGCCTATACCATATGGCTTATTGAAGGAGCAGAACCGACCGGATATATTGGCTCGAACCTTTTATTGGCATTGTTTTTGATTTTTTGCCTGGCGCTTACCCTGTTATGCTCAAGCCTTTTCAGAAGTTCACTTGCAGCTGGCGGTGTGTCTATTGCAATACTGATTGCACAAGCCGGGCTCTCAGCTGTTCCAGTTATTGGGGATTGGATGCCGGGAAAGCTGCTCGGTTGGGGTATTAACCTGATTTCCGGGAATCCGGACAGCTATTGGGGAGCACTGGCAGTGGCCTTAGCGCTTACAGTTCTATCGCTTTACCTGGCACAGAAAATTCTCAGCGATAAAGACTTATAAGGCCATGTTTGAGCGGTTGTCATAATCAGCTTTTAGAAGCCCGTACAGTTCGAGATCCTCGAAATTGCCGTTTTTCTTGACATCTCCCCGCAGGCAACCTTCATATTTCATGCCCAGTTTCTGCATTACCCTGCCGGAAGCCGGATTACGGCTGAAATGCCTGGCAAATATGCGGTTCAGGCCCAGGCTTGTAAAACCATATTCCATCACGGCCTTGCCCGCCTCAGTGGCGTAACCTTCGGACCAGTACTGCCTGCCGATCCAGTATCCAAGTTCAGCTTTTTCATTGCCGGCATCGATCATCAGACCTATTGCGCCTATCAAGTTTCCGTCCTGCCGATCGGTAATGGCAAAAATAACCCCTTTGCCGGCAGCAAAGCTTTCCCGGTGGCTTTTTATCCAATCGACTGCCATATTGTACTCGTAAGGATGGGGAATACTGCTGGTATTGGCAGCTATTTCCGGGTCTCCCGCCATTCTTACAACATCGCAGCAATCATCCATTAAAAAGTGTCTGAGCAGAAGTCTTCCGGTTTCCAGCACAGGATGAAGAGCCATATCATCTCCAAAAAACAATTGTTTTGATCTGAAGCCCCATTTTAACAGATAAAAGGTAGCAAAACTATGGTAGAATAATCCAGGTACAAAAAATATAAGGAGGTCAGTCATGCCAGATTTCGGAAACGCTTTTTCCGGGATGACTACCGGAAGAAAACTGACAGATGAGGAACTCATCAGAGCAATACGCTTCATGATTGCTGCAGAATATGAAGCAATTCAGCTTTACATGCAACTCGCAGAAGCAACCGATAACCAGCTTGCGATTGAAGTCCTGCGCGAGATAGCTGACGAAGAAAGAGTACATGCCGGTGAATTTTTAAGACTTCTGAAAAAGCTTGCCCCCGACGAGGAGAAATTCTACGAGGAGGGCGAAGAGGAGGTTAAAGAACTGGAAGAAAAACTAAAGTAATGGCTCAAGCTGGCGTAAAAGCTTAAAATTGACCACAAAGTGTGATAAATTTATTATTGTAACTGGCCGAAGGGGGTAAATATCTAATGGAAATTGAGCTGATAAGGGACATTGTAATTATCGCGTCCGGTGCCATTTCTATTATAGTGCTTCTTGTTATAGCTTTCGTAGCGCTCTCTATCAGCAGTAAAGTCAAGCAAATCACCTCTTCCGCAAAGGGTATACTGAAGAAAGCGGAAACGGCCGCTGAAGACCTTCAGGTTATTACCAGCTACACCAGACAGGAAATTGCCAGGCCGCTCGCTCAAATGGCAGGAATTGTCCAGGGTTTGGGGCAGGGCATTCAATCTTTCACCGATATATTTAAAAAATGGAAATAAAAAAGGAGGACAACATGAGTAGCAAAGATGCATTCGCTGGAATCGGTCTGGGTATCGTTATCGGAGCAGTAGTCGGCCTGGCTGCAGGTATGCTTTACGCTCCCCGCCCCGGGGAAGAAACCCGGGAAATAATGAAGGAAAAAACCGGAGAATTCAAGCATAAGGCAGCCGAAGCAATCGAACATGGAAAAGAGAAAGCCATGGAGGTAATACACAAAGGCGAAGAAAAGCTTTTGAAAAAACACGAACAGGCAGCCTGATACTGCACTGGTTCATACACCCCTGCGCGTCTGTTGCTGTGCCCAGGTAAAGGGACTACGCGCCAGTAATCGATTAGGGGGTTGATATCTTGAACCTTGAGTTGATCCACTTATGATACAAGCGCTAAAAAACAACTGGCGGCTGGTTGTATTTCTGGCAGCCGCCTTTATCTTCCTGGTCCTTGCCTGGGCCTGGCGCGGGGTGCTTTTACCCTTTGTCATCGGCTTGATACTGGCCTACTTGATGCTTCCCGGTGTCAACTGGCTGGAAAAAAAGCTCCCTCCCAAAAACAAATGCCAAAAAGCCAGACGAATCGCCGCTATTCTGATAGTATTTGTCATCACTATAGGAATAGTTGGCGGGATTCTTTCATATGTAATTATTACCGTTATACAGACTTTTATCGATCTTTTTTCCAGAGCCCCCGAATATATATCTACTATTATGGATCAAATCCAGCAGTGGGCTGACAGTTTTCAACAACAACTGCCACCCGGCTTACAGACACAGGTAGAGCAGATGATTGCAAATCTGGGGCTGCAAATGGAAAGCGTGCTGGAAAACCTGGCCAGGGGTGGTTTTTCCTTTATTTCCGGTACCGTAGGGGCGTTGCTGGGTTTTGCGGCTTTGCCACTGTTTCTGTTTTATATAATAAAAGACTACAGCCAAATAAAGCGTAACATCTATTCCTTCATTCCGGAATGGACTATTGAGCACACCCGCAATATTACATCAATCCTCGATAAAGTCCTTGGCGGATACATTAAGGCAACTCTGGTACTTGGCGGAATTGTGGCTGTAATGTCCTTTATAGGGCTTTCCATTCTCAGAGTACCTTATGCCCCGGCTCTGGCATTCTTTGCCGGAATAACCGAGATGATACCGACCATCGGTCCCTGGATAGGTGGCGGGCTGGCGTTTCTGGTAACTCTGAGCACTGCACCGGAAAAAGCTATACTGGTAGTGGTTCTGTTTATTGGTGTTCAGCTGGTGGAAAACAACCTGCTTGTACCCAGGATTCAGGGCGGTTACATGAGAATTCATCCGGCTGCAGTTTTGATGCTACTGGTACTTGGTGCACATATTGCCGGTATCTGGGGAATCATAATATCAATTCCAATCGCAGCAACTGTTGCCAGAATCGTTCAATATATTCGGGACAGAAGGGCAGTTCACCAAAAGGAAGAACTGCCACAAGAAACAGGTGTTGTCGAGCCCGAAAACAAACCGGCATAACCAGACCGGTTATTCCTGAAAGTTATATATCCAGATTCTTGACGTTCTTGGCATGTGCCTGTATAAAGGCTTTACGGGGTGGTACTTCTCCCCCCATAAGAACGCTGAACACATTATCTGCCTTGGAAGTGTCTTCAACGGTAACCCTCAGAAGAGTTCTTGTAGCCGGATTCATGGTTGTTTCCCAAAGCTGCTCGGCACTCATTTCACCAAGACCTTTGTAGCGCTGGATATCTGCCTTGCCAGCCTTGCTCTTCAGGGCAGCAAGCGCTTCGTCTTTTTCCCGATCGCTGTAAACCCATTGCTCCTGCTTGCCCGATTTGACCCGGTACAGTGGGGGCTGCGCAATATAAAGATATCCTCCATTTATGATATCCGGCATATGGCGGAAAAAGAAGGTTAACAGTAATGTTCGTATATGTGCTCCATCTACATCGGCATCGGTCATCAATACAACCTTGTGGTAACGCAGGCGGGAAACGTCGAAGTCTTCATCTATGCCGGCCCCCAGAGCAGTAATCAGTATCCTGATTTCTTCATGGGAGAGCATTTTTTCGGCTGTAGCCTTTTCAACATTGAGAATTTTACCACGCAGGGGCAGTATCGCCTGATACCTTCGATTGCGCCCCTGTTTGGCAGAACCACCGGCAGAGTCCCCCTCAACCAGAAACAGCTCGGATAGCGTCGGGTCTTTTTCAGAGCAGTCAGCCAGTTTTCCGGGGAGAGTACCGGAATCCAGGCTGCCCTTGCGTATAACCAGATCGCGGGCTTTGCGTGCCGCTTCCCTGGCTTTGGCAGCGGTTAAGCATTTGTCAAGGATTTTCTTGGCGTCTTCGGGGTGCTCTTCAAGATAAAGCCCCAATTCTTCAACTACAACACTTTCCACAATACTTTTTATTTCAATGTTGCCAAGTTTACCCTTGGTCTGTCCTTCAAACTGCGGCTCAGCAAGCTTTACACTTACAATCGCGGTTAGCCCCTCCCTGACATCGTCGCCAACCAGATTGGGCTCATCGTCTTTAATAACCTTGTTGCGGCGACCCCAATCGTTAAGTACCCTGGTAAGAGCTGACCTGAAACCGGTCAGGTGTGTGCCGCCATCAATTGTATTGACGCAGTTGGCAAAGGTAAGAGTGTTGTCCGTATAACCATCGTTATACTGGATGGCAACTTCAACGACTGTATTGTTTAAAGCTTTTGAAAATACGATCGGCTGGCGGTTTCGTACCGCTCGGTTGCGGTTGAGGCGCCGTACAAAACCGGATATTCCTCCCTCAAAGTAATAGGTCAGCTCCCGGTCTGCCCTCTCATCTACAATACGAAACTCCAGGCCCTTGTTCAGATAGGCTGTTTCCCGTAACCGTTCGGAAATGGTATCGAAATCGTATTCAAGAGTGGTAAAAATATCTTTATCTGCCAGAAATGATATGGTCGTGCCGGTACCGCCGGCTTCACCCACAATTTCCAGCCCGGTCTGTGGTATACCACGTTCATACCTCTGGCGGTGCTGCTTTCCATCACGGCTTACGGTTACTACCATCCATTCGGAAAGAGCGTTCACTACCGATGAACCAACACCATGCAAACCGCCGGAAACCTGGTAGGTTTTGCCGCCGAATTTGGCGCCGGCATGCAGAACGGTAAGAACTGTCTCAAGGGCGGATTTTTTTGTAGCCGGATGAATATCAACCGGGATGCCGCGCCCGTTATCCACAACCGTTACCGAGTTATCTGCATGTAAAACGACCAGTATACGGTCACAAAAACCACCCATGGCCTCGTCAACGCTGTTATAGGCAATCTCGTATACCAGGTGGTGTAAACCACGCTGATCGGTGGAACCGATATACATGCCAGGGCGCCGGCGAACCGCCTCACGGCCGCCCAGAACCTGGATATCTGCTGCTGAATAATCTTTTGAATTCCTGGATGATGCCGATCTATCCATAATTTTCTAATATGCTCCTATCAGGGACTTCGGACAGCTTATGCAAAAACAGACAAGCGCGCTTTATCATTAAAAATTGACCGGGGAAACAATAAAACGCATCACAGAATACAAAAATACCGCCCATTTGGTCTAATTATATCATACCTGGCACTGATTATTATACAGGCCGGAATCGTCCATTCTGAAGGCGCTCAGGATACCCGCAAGAGAGACTTTGTCAACCTTCTCCTGGCTTCCGGACTCCAAATCGCGCACGACCACCACTCCCTCCCGCAGTTCTTCTTCGCCAATGATAACCACAATCTTCATGCCCAGATTGTTGGCCTGCCTGAGTTGGGCTTTCAGACTCTTTCCCTCTGCTGCGGTAATTATCCCGATTCCGCAACGACGCAGAATATTCGAAATGGAGAAAGCCTCTATTCTGGCCTCTTGTCCCGCATGGGCGATGAAGACTTTCGGAGAGTGGATTCCCGGAACATCAATGTTTTGCTCTTTTAAATTGAGGATAATCCGTTCAATTCCGGCAGCAAAACCTATCGCCGGTGTCGGCCTGCCGCCTATTTGTTCAATCAGCCTGTCATAACGGCCGCCGCCGCCTATAGTACTCTGGGAACCGGTGCTTTCCGGCTGAATTTCAAACACCGTTCGGGTGTAGTAATCCAGCCCGCGCACAAGACGGTGGCTGACATCATAATCCAGCCCGGCTGTATCAAGATAATTCCTGAGTGATGTAAAATGCTCATGGCAATCCGGACATAAACAATCAGCGCTCTTCGGGGAGTTATCAGCAATCTGCTGGCAGGCGGCCTCCTTGCAATCAAGCAGGCGCAGCGGATTCTTTTCCATTCTTGTCTTGCAGTCACTGCAAAGCATGTCCGCGCGGGGTTCATAGTATGCCTTCAACATATCGATATATGCGGGACGGCACCTGTCACAACCAATGGAATTGAGTTTTAGCCTGAGGCCTTTCAACCCCAGCCTCTCAAATAATTGCCAGGACATGTTGATCACTTCAGCATCTATCAGTGCCGAGGCATCACCTATTACTTCGCAACCAAATTGGTGATGCTGCCGCATTCTTCCAGCCTGGGGACGCTCATAGCGGAAAGCGGGGGCCAGGTAAAACATTCTGACCGGCTGGGGGAGACTGGCCATTCCATGCTCGATATAAGCCCGGCATACGGGGGCAGTACCTTCAGGACGCAGGGTAAGAGAACTGCCGCCGCGGTCCTCGAAGGTGTACATTTCCTTCTCTACAATGTCGGTTCCTTCACCAACACCCCGTAAAAAAAGCCCGGTGGATTCAAAGACTGGTGTTTCTATACGTTCATATCCAAAGCTTGAACAGAGCCGGCTGGCAACATCCGTTACAAAATCCCAATAATGAGCTTCTTCGGGCAAAATATCACGTGTTCCCCTGGGAGCTTTGAATGCTGGCAATTACATCTCCTTATGAAACTTATTACAGGTAACAGTTTAGCATAAAACGGGCAAAAAACGGCCCGTTTTTCAGGTATATGTTACAGGAGGTTTCTTAAAACTGCTACTACTTTTCCCTGTACCTCGACATTGCCGGCGCTGACAATTATTGCCGGGTAGTGTTTGTTGGCAGGCTGAAGGCGGATATGCCCACCCTCCCGGAATACTTTTTTAAGCGTTATTTCTTTTTCGTTTTTTAACCAAACTGCGGCAGTTTCTCCGTTCTCCACTACCACTGCTGACTCCATGATTACAATATCTCCATCACTGATCAGAGCGTCCTGCATGGAGTCTCCCTTTACCTTGAGAGCATATACATTTTCCGCTCCGGCAAGCAGTACCCGCGGGACCTTGATTAAATCTGCAGAGTCTGCCTCGCTCCAGGTATCGGCAGACGGTACCGGTACAGGCATGCCCGCGGCGATAATTCCGATCAGGGGAACGCTGGCTTCTTCCCGGTCGGAAGCACTGGCAAGCTCAATCCCACGTGAAATATCCGGTCGCCGCCGGATATAACCTTTCTCCTCCAGCTTTTTGAGATGGAAAACTGCAACCGAAGTGGAACTAATACCGCACCCGGCAGAAATATCACGTATGGCAGGAGGGTACCCATGCTCATCCAGATAGCATTGGATAAACTTCAAAATATCCCGCTGCCGGGAAGAGATTTCAGTTTTACGGGTACTCATCATACAATTTACAATCGAACAACTGTTCTGTAGTCTAATTTAATCAACATTTGAGTTTTTGTCAATTAAACAAGCGAGCACACCGGAACCTGTTTCCCAAAGTAAAACCGGTTTAATGTGAAGGAGCCAGCAGCGGTAAAGACATTTTCGCGGTTATGCGAGCCTTTCTCTGATGGCTCTGGTTTTGATTGCCACTACTGCCCCGAAAGCCAGAACCAGAAGTACCAATATGGCAACTTCCAGAGCGACTCCGGACCAGCTCTCACCCTGCTGGCTGATAGCTACAACCGGCTGAATTACATAATATGTTGGGAAAACCCTGCCTATCCAATCCGGCAATTGAGGAAACATGTACACAAAAGCGGGGGCATACAGCAAAATTCCCATGGTCTTGATAGCAGCAAACAGGGTCGAGATATCCCGCGCGTAAATTCCTAAAAGCAGCCCGAACTCAACTGCCATTACTCCACCCAGAAACAATATCCCGGCAAGCAGCCCGGGGCTGGCGCCAAATGTGCGGTTAATTAACAATACCAGAACTCCCATGGCAAAGCTGACAATTATTCCCATCAGGGCTTTCGATACGATTACGTCACCGGCGCTGGCAGGTGTAACGGTTATCGCGTTAATGGTCTTTTTCTGTTTTTCGGTGATGATCGAGGTCGCAGGCAGCATTGTTCCTCCGATAAAAACGGCCATTAACACTACAAGCGGCAGCAGCCTTTCCCCCCAGGGCACATTTTTTTCGTCCCCGATGACAACGGATGTTATATCCAGATCAAGATCAGAACCACTGATATCCCGTACTATCGAAGCTATCGCGACCCCCAGGACCGTACGGTCTTTTGCCAGACTTTCACCCCAGATATAGGCTTCAATCTCAACAGTTTGACCGCCGGAAATTGCCTCATCGAAGCCGTAAGGCAATATTATTCCCATGTCAAGAACTCCGCTTTCAACCGCTGCAACCATCTCTTGGACAGCTGAATATTCACCCGCAGAAAGAGTCACGGCGTCCAGCGCTCGGTCCACAAACCGGGAATCTCCTTCGTCATATATTCCCAGCCTGGGCAGATCCGAGAACAGTCCTCCGAAAATGGCGCTTATTACCAGAGAAAGTACCAGCGGCATAACCACAGCCATTATGAACACAAAGGTTTTGGGGCCCCATACCAGCTCTTTACCGAGCAGAACCAGGGTCTGCCTTGGTTTCATCCGAGCCTCCTTTTCACCGTCCACATTCCGGCCAGAATAAAGGCCAGGTTAAAACCGGTTATCCAGAGTAAATCCGCCCACATTTGGCCAAAACCGGCATTATAGTTGACCGCCTGATTTAAGGTATTGACCAGGTAATACGAAGGGATTACCTTCGCCCAGTCACTGATTGTTCCGGGGAAAATCACACCGAAAGCGGGTATCGAAAAAACAAGCAGGGCAAGAACTCCCCAGGCCATTACACTCATCAGGTCTTTACCGACCGCAGCTACCAAAAACCCGATTCCGGCCGCCATGACTGCTCCTGAAAATATAACCACCAGCACCAGACCCGGTTGAGAGCTGAAACCCCCGACAACACACATGAAAATCAATACCTGGCCAAAAGCCATGCCAGTTCCGGTCAGGCCTTTGGCCAGAAATAACCCTCTGAGATTAAGCGGCGTAACCATAAGAGCTTTGATTGTACCCGTTTCAATTTCTTCGCTCAGCAGGCTTGCCAGGCTCATCATCTCGGTCAGAATGATAAAAACCGCAAAAAGAGGCAAAAGCCTGTCCCGCGGGGCGACTGCCGAACCCAGGGTATCCCTGCCGAGAACTGTTGTGTTTACTTCAATCTCAAGAGGCTTGCCAGCCAGCGCATACGCGATTTCTTCAAGCGTTAACTGCAAAGCACCGCGGTATTCTTCCGGAGCAGCAGAATTGTAATAGACAGATGCTGAAGCCGGTAAACCGGAGGTGACACTGCCGATGAAGCCGTCCGGCAATTCCAATCCTCCAGCAATTGAGCCCTCTTCTATTGCTTTTTTTAACTGAGAGGCTGATTCGAATTGTTCCAGCACAATTCCCTCTTCACCTTCGAATGATTCAACTAACCCCTGAGGCAGGACCCCTGCTATACCAAAGCTGATTTCCTCGTCAGCCTGCGGGGGCATAACCAGGTATACTGCTGCATATACCACCAACCCCAGTACCAAAACTACGGCAAAAAACCGGTTGCGGATAGCCAGACTCAGGTCCTTGCGAACAAGCGCCCAGATCACAAGCAGGTTCACTACAAAAGCCCCCGGCCGGTGATCCGTATAAATATATCCTCAAGGGAAGCCTCTTCACTATGAATAGTAACAACATTTTCAGTTTCCAGCATGGATTTGATTCTATCCGCTGTTTCCGGCTGGTCGAGAGATATTTCTCTATTTTCCAGTGTGCCTTCAGGGCTTAACAATTCAATGTTAATGGCGCGCTTGCCGTAAAGCTGTTTCAGGTTATGAGGGGTGTCCAGAGCCACAATCTTGCCCTGGTTAATAAAAGCAACCCGATCGGAAAGCTTGTCTGCTTCGAGCATGTCATGAGTGGTAAGAAAAACAGTGGCTCCCCTTTCCCTTTCTTCAAGAATAATGTTGCGTATAGCTTCGGAAGAACTCGGGTCAAGCCCGTCAGTAGGCTCATCCAGGAATAGAACACGGGGACTGTTTAC
>JAQWDO010000056.1 GCA_028705415.1 Dehalococcoidales bacterium | reverse complement strand
ACCGATGCCTTCGGCTCTATTGTCGAACATTACCAGGCACAAATCTTTAGCTACTTATTCAGGCTTACAAGAGAACATGAACTGGCTCGTGATCTTGCCCAGGATACGTTTGTGCAGGCATATGAAGGAATTCTTAAAACCCAAAATATTACCAATCTGAGGGCATGGCTCTACCGCATAGCTACCAATAATGCGTATAAGCATTTCAGGCGGGCAAAGATCCTTTCCTTTTTGAGCCTGGACCATCATAAAACACCAGTGCGTGAGGAAGTTGAAGCAGAGGTCTCCGAGCAGATAGAAATCCGGGAAGCTCTACGGGCGGTACCATTAAATATGAGAATCTGCCTTTTATTACACCTGGTATATGGCTTCAAATACCGTGAGATAGCAGCCATGCAGGGCATATCCGAGGATGCGGTCCGAATGCGGGTTGCTCGTGGCAAACATGCGTTTATTCAATACTACCAAGGGGGGGAAGAAAGATGAAGTGTGATGATTTTGGGGAACTGTTATCTGCGTATGATGACGGTGAGCTTTCCGGGGAGCAGAGGCAGTTTGTTGAAAAACATCTGTCAAGTTGCTCTAATTGCCGCCAATTGCTTAATGCTTACCAATCTGCAAGGCATAAAATCACATCGCTAAATGAACCAGTCATACCGGATATTAAAGCAGAAATACTTTCGAAAACAGGACGCTCGAAAGGCAATCAAACCCTTTCCAGGATGCCTGTTGCTATCAAGCTTTTAGTACCGGGTTTCCTTATTGCAGCACTGGCTGTGTACCTTTTCTTTATAACTTCTCCAGGCCTTCGCCCCTCTGATTTTCTGGACAAGGTTTATGCTGCTGCCGAAGGCGTCTCGTCATACAGGTTTGTAAATTCAATGGTGCTTGAACAAGCTGAATCCGAGTTTTCAAGGGGTTTTGATATCAGTTTTGTGGCGCCATCGTCTTACAGCATCAAAGCCACTTTCAACAACAGTAGAGTTTCGGAAATATTTATAGACGGAGAAAACGTATACGCCCGCACTCCAAACACCAGTGGAATCGACGCTTTGCGCGTTTTCGGCAATGCCCGGAATATGGAAACTATTTTAGACTTTGACATGACTATTGCTCTTAGCCAGGAAGATACCCTTGATTTACTGAGGTTTCTTGCAAACATGAAAAGGTTATCCGATGCAAATATCGACGGTATACAGTGCTTTCATTACACTGGAGATGTTGATATGGAAAAGTATGCGCAAAGGTACGTGGATAAAATTATCGAGCAGAATCCTGATGCTGCCGGCACCCCCTTTGTTCAAAAATTAATTGATATTTACACGGGTATCAGTCAACAGGTTGAGCTCTGGGTTGGAAAAGACGATTACCTGATGCGGCAGACAAAGCTCACAGTGACTTATCCCGACAATTATCAAGAAGATACAAAAGCGTATGCCCACTATAACTACTATTATCCAGAAGACCTTGAGCTCTCTCCACCTTTGGATTCATCTCATGAAATACTACCCGGCTGGTATCTGTTGACAGAAGGTATTTTTTCAAGTGAAACAATGACAAAAATCCATCAAAGCGATGATTCCAGTCAGATAGAAGCGCAAATCACCTTGAGTAACATTTCGGAACAGTTGTGTAGCAACATTCAGGTTTACCTGGCACCTGGCGATGCCCCTCATGATAATCTGGAAATATATTCTGCGGTGGCTGATGCAGTCGAAACAAGCCTTGCACCCGGGCATACACAAAATTTCGTAGCCCGTTGGGATGCTGCAAGTAATGATCCGGGTTACTTTGAAACCCGGCAAGTGTTTGTTGAATTCAAAACTGCCGATGGAATAAATAGAATACAGGTGTTGAGGCTCATTTTAATACATACACCTTAGAATACAGCCAAAGCTAAATAAGATATATGAAATGTAGAATGTTATGCATCACTGCTCCATGCGGTAAAGCGTAGATAAATTATCAGAGCTCCATGATTTTAGCGATGTGCTGGATGCCTGGCAGATACCCGAAGATATATTACAAAACATGATGCATTTACAACCAGCGTTTATTCCCATATAATACCGGTGATGCAGAGCCCGCAAATGGGAAAACTGAATGACACAACCCCTTCTGGCGGCATCGTTTTTTTGACAGAAATGCTTGCAGTGCCTAGAATTTAGTTCCATGCCCCAGTAGCTCAGTGGATAGAGCAGCGGTTTCCTAAACCGCGTGTCGTGAGTTCGACTCTCACCTGGGGTACCACCTTTTAAAGCTAAAAAGCCCTTGAAGTGGTTTATCAACCCAATTCACTAGCAGTGTGCCTTTTGTTGGGTTGGAACGATACATATGAAGTCATGTCGTTTATTTTTCATGAAAGGTATATAGCAGTTATTAATTTTAAAAAATAGGGCACCTTCGGCACGATGTCAGTATCAGAAATGAATGGTTTTAATAATATGGCATTAAAACAAACTTCAGGCTACTCGTTTTTTACCCAAGAGATTCTACAAAACCATTGTATTTATATATCACCGTAAGTGCAATAGTTCAGTCACAGACCGAGGCCTGTGGAAATGTTCGAATATACTGATAGAATACCCTGCTTGAGTAGAGAAGTTTGTAAGCGGTTCCGGATTTATTTCATTATAAACAATTAATCAGATCACGACTTAAGGCAACGCAGGAACTGGAGATAATATCCTCTGGCTCAAGCCCTTGAACGTGCTTCACAACCATCTGAACACCTGGTTTAGTTGCTGCTCCAAAATATTCTTCAAATATTCCAATCGCCTCAGAAGTCACAGTTGAAGATAAACTATTGTCAAGAAGGTGTTTTAAGCCTGCCGCCAGATCAAGGGTTGGAACTGCTCTTAATAGCCGAAATACATCGAATGCATCTTTACTATCTTGTCTTCTAAGATCTCCCAAATCTCTTTCAGCGATTTTGATTATTTTTGAGACACATAATGCAGCCGGGCTGGCGACTTCTATCGTGTGTGAGCGAAGGTCACTACTGTCAAAGCTTCCAATTTGCTCTGGGGCATGGTCTACGATTGCACCTTCCAGACCATGGACTTTCATCGCTGAATTGTTACCTTGTGGACCCAGGCGTGCTCCTCGTCTACCGGCACCACCTATAGCTTCTGGTACTAATAAATCAACTTGCGCTCCATCGGCGGTCCTCTTGTACAAACCTGGCTGGTTGGTTTAAAAAAATTGGGCTAGACCCATTACCTCTACAAGTTTGGGATCGGCAACTAGATCGCGCGGTTCTATTGCGAGATCCGAATCATATGTGAACGGAGCTATAGAAAAATCAGCTTCACCTACATGTACGTAAACTGCCTGTGCGCCTACCAAAATGACTGATTTTAAATGCGGTCCGAGTATGTCAAGAACATCGAGCAGCGCTTTTCTTGCTGTCAAGTAGGCTTGATCAACGGAATTCGCCATTTTTCTTCATTCACCTTCATCCAATCAATTAATGCCTCACCCTCAGAAGGACTTCGACCCGGCCCGGTGAGAAGATCAGCTGCTACCTGACCTACACTTACATATTTTAATCCATCAAGAGCTTCCATACGTTCAAATACCACTGAATCAAATGGCTTACCTAGAACAATATTACCTCCAGTTTCAGCCCTGCGGAGCCCTAATTCTTTCTCAGCGATTTCGGGTTTTTCTGTATATATGGCAAGTAATTTCGATTGCGCAACAGGTGCATATTTTACTGCTGCGAACGATCCAGTTATGGCATATTCGAAATTCGACTTACGTAAGTTCCGCAAAGCTTCTTGGGTGCCTCTCGGTTCCAGGTAAGCCGACATTTTGTTTGATTTTATAAAACTATAATCCTGGGTCCATCTCCGTAATAGCTGTTCCCAGTTAATCGAGAGTATACGCCCACGTGGTAAGTCGCGATTAATGATAGCCTCCCTATCAAGCAAGTCAAAAACGCGGGATACTGAAGCCACTGGAGTTTTCGTGAATTTGGATAATTCCCTGGTACCAAACGGGGGCTGGTAATCCAATATACCACGCACCACTCGACCAGCACTACGCCCTCTTAAAGATTTTAGAGGAACATTTTCCCTGAATGGATTCTTTGTTGCTCCTTGAGCCTCAATGAATACAGCCGGTTGCCTCAGAACCAAGCGAATGTTACCGGTCATGTCTACATAACTTATTCTTTCCTGTATCAATTCCACCCTGGCGGATCTTCCTAGATATGGCGCTACCAGAATGCAATTATTCTCGGTGGATATAGATTCTTTGGATTGATTTAACCCAGAATTACGGCACCAACGAAACTGAGATATTATTTCTCTAGCTTCAAGTGGTCGTTGCTTGACTTCAACCAATGCAGTTGCTGTAATCCCGTCAGGTGATTTTATCTCGAGAGTAGCATCAGTTCGCCTGTTCAATCTGCGGTCCTCTTCTATCAAAGACAACGCCCAACCCTCAGGCAAGCGCTGCTGAATAACTTCCTTTAAAGTATTAAGCATCTTTGTTTCAGAATAATCGCTGTTCCACATCACACGAAACATTTTATATTACGGAACAAAGCATGTCAAGGGGGCAGCGGGGGCGGATTTTAGATACATAGCCCATCGCACCGCCTGGCGGCAGCTGTTAAGTGATGCAGCGAAACGGAAGTTCAGGGTTCTGCTGGTTTTTAAACCGGGGCCTTTTTCATTTTTGCTAACGGTATTATGCCCAACATCCATCATTGGATGCTGGCAGTCTATTTAGAATCCAGGTCATCCATATCCAGGGTATCGATAAAATCGCGAAAGACCCCCAGGCGTTTCTTCTCTTCTTCTGAGAGTTCGCCGCCCTTGCCTTCCGGTTGGATTTTATCATCCTTGTCCAGAATGAAATCATCACTTTCCGCATCTTTTTCCATTGTTATTGCCGTTTTGTCCATTACCGATTTGGCAACAAATATGCGGGCATCTACCCTGAGCGCAAGAGCCAGGGCATCACTGGGGCGGGAATCGACTTCGTGCTGTTTCCCGTTGACTTCTATAATGACTTTGGCAAAGAAAACATCGCTTTCCAGAGAGGTGATTACGATTGAATCTACCCTTCCGCCGAGGTTTTCGATTATAGACTGCAGCAAGTCATGGGTCATCGGCCTGGGTACAGTTTCATTTTTAAGCCGCATGAGTATCGCCCTGGCTTCATTCTGGCCGATAAATATGGGAAGGTAGCGTTTGCTGGATTGCTCCTTGATCAACACCACATACTGGTATTCTGGCTTCTGGTTCATCAGTCCGATACGGACACAGTCAATTGTGACTTCTATCATATCTAAAGACACCTCACGGTTTTGAGCATGGTCAGGCAATTCTACTTTGGATTATGTCTTCTGTCAAATGTTTGCGCCCTTACAACAATACAAGCTGGTTTACCTTTAGGACGGTACCGGCTGAACCGTATTTTCAAGGGTTGTTGAAAGCACGGTTTTTAGGCTAGGATTATCAGGCAGAAATGGACAAACCGACAAAAACTGAACTGTTTTCAGGTGCCTCCGTGGAGAGGCTGGACCTGGGGCACCCGTATTATACCTCCCACCTGATAACATATCTGGGCAACAAGCGCAGGCTGCTGCCTTTTTTGTATAAAAACTTTCTTGAAATCAGGCAGGCTGTCGGGAAAAACAAACTGGTGGTACTGGATGGTTTTGCCGGCAGTGGAGCGGTATCCAGGTTGCTGAAGGCCTTTGCGGGCGATCTTTATGTAAGTGATATTGAAAGATATTCCTGCACCATAAATGAGGCCTATCTTGCCAACCGGTCATCAATTGATGCCGGAAAGCTGGAGGAAACCATTGGCTGGCTGAATGATAACCGTTATACAGATTGCGGCGCAGGGGCTGGTTTTATTGAATCAAATTACGCACCGGAGGATGATGGTGATATCAAGCCGGGGGAGAGGGTTTTTTATACCAG
>JAQWDO010000004.1 GCA_028705415.1 Dehalococcoidales bacterium | reverse complement strand
CGGGTCCAACCAGCAGCATTATCCTCTTGCTACTGATATGACCGGCGAAATCCATAACCTTTTCAGCTACAGCAAGCCCGGCATGCTCCATCAGTTGCGCAGGCGGAACACCTTTCAACCCTGATTCATGCTCGATGGCAATCATTTCGGAAACAGTCACCAGCTTCATGAAAACCCATCCTTTGGCAGTAGTATAGAGTTTAGCTTTATGATGCCCTGCGGTCAACATAAAACTTGATAAGCATTGCCGGTTTTTGACTCCGTGAACTCCATCAAGTTAAAGTATGCCCGGTAAACAAACAGTGCTATGGAGGATAACTTGCCAGGAGTACTCAACTCAAGCCATATAAAGCGTCTGATCAACCGAAATCCAGCCCTGGTTAAAGGATGCGTCAATATCACCGAGCAGATCCAACCTTGCGGTATTGACCTTACCCTGAAGGAGGTTGCTTCATTCACTTCAGCCGGAAGGATAACCCGTTCCAATCAGGACAGACTGGTTTCGGAACTTGAAGCTCTTAAATTTGATGATAAGGGACAAGTACACCTTGCTCCCGGGGCTTATCTCATTACCTACAATGAATCCGTAAACCTGCCGCTTAACCTGATGGCGCTGGTTCTCCCCCGCTCCAGCCTGCTCAGAAGCGGGGCAACCGTGCATACTGCAGTATGGGATCCGGGTTATTCCGGAAGGGGCCAGTCCATGCTTTCCGTTTCAAATCCGAAAGGTTTTATAGTGGAAAAAGATGCCAGAGTGGTGCAGATGATTTTCCTTACCCTTGACGAAGCGTCCACGGGTTACAATGGAACTTACCAGGGAGAAAACCTGGCGTAATTGCCCGTTTCATCAATATCAACGGGCAATGGCAAGCGCCTGGGGAATCAGGCGGAAAGAAACCGGTCCTTCACCCAGAAGTTCTCCGTCAGCACTTACCGGCATACGCTCTTCAGGAGTCACCTGGACACTGGTAGCCAGGGCAACACTTACCTTGGGATGGGTGATATGAGTTCCTTTGTATATACGCGGGAAAGCTTTTAAAAGCTCGATTTTCCCAATGTCTTCAACGGTTACAACATTCAACTTGCCATCACTGAGTTCAGCCTGTGGAGCTATTTTCATCCCGCCGCCGAAGTAACGTCCGTTGGCAACAATCACACTCAGAAAACGCCCCTGCCGGCTTTTGCCATCAATAGTAAGCTGGATATCACGATTACGGTAACGAACCAGAGTACAGACCAAAGCCGCCAGATAAGGCAGAGTGTTGGATATGAAAGAAGGCCTGGGCATTCGGTTTGTAGCCTCGGCTACTTCCGAGTCGAACCCGGTACCGCAATAATTAACAAAGAAGCGGCTGGTTTTTACTCCGTCATGGTAAAATTCCACCTGGCCGATATCAATCAAAAACCGCTCCTGCCGCGCCAGAAACTTGCAAGCTTCCAGCGGATCTTTGGGGGTTCCAACAGTACGAATAAAATCACTGCCTGTGCCCGTATTGATCACCCCGAGAGTGGTGTTTTCCCGGTTGGGAGAGTTAAGGATTCCATTGGCTGCCTCATTAACCGTTCCATCGCCGCCAACTACTATAATGAAATTGTACCCATCTGTGCTGGCAGCATGAGCAAGCTCAATACCGTGCCCCCGGTAACGCGTAAATTCGTAATCATAAGCCAGACCGCTTTCAGTCAAATGCTCACGAATTTTCTCCCACTTTCGTCCGGTAGCCCCGCTTCCGGCTGTCGGGTTTACAATTACCATGGCATAGTTTTTAGCCAATTCTGCCTGCCTGCTTTAGATGTTCTCAGTCAAGAAATTTAATGATATCCGGAGGCCTTTCAGCCTTCCTGTAGATGATTCCGGCATCTTTGAAGAGCTGTATAAAAGTATCCTCGCTGTAATTGCCAAAGCTTACATACCCCTTGATCCGGGCATTAACCAGCATTTTAGCACACAACACACAGGGCGAATGGGTAGCATATATAATTGCACCTTCCAGGCTAACCCCGTGCAAGGCAGCCTGAATAATTACATTCTGCTCGGCATGTATTGCCCGGCAAACTTCATGACGCTGGCCGCTGGGAATATTATTTTCGTTCCTGAGGCAACCCAGCTCAAGGCAATCCGCCGCTCCAGCCGGTGCGCCATTATAACCGGTGGCCAGAATATGCTTATCACGCACTGCCACCGCCCCAACATGGCGCCTTATGCAGGTAGAGCGTTCCGCCACTACTGCAGCGAGCTTGAGGAAATATTCATCCAGAGAAGGGCGTTTCATGCATCACCACCCTTGCTGTCCAATATTCTATTGATTTGTGCCGATAATTCCCGAAGGGAACCTTCATTAATTACGTTGTGGTCTGCCATTGCAATCGGCCCACCCTTGTTCAGGTTCTCTATTTCTGCAGAATCCCGGCTCATGGCCTCACTCGAATCAAGCGGGCGGATCTTTCTTGAACTTAGTCTGAGATGCCTGGTCGCCGGAGATGCCAGTATTGCAACCACTACCAGCCTTTCTCCATAATAGCTTTTCAGACTCTTGTATTCTTCCCAGGAATATAACCCGTCGATGACTACCGGGTTGTTCTCAATAGCCTGATCAATTCTGGGACGGTTGAGAATAGCATAAGCTGCCATTCCATACTCTTTTCTCAGTGTTTCACGGGTAGCTCGTTCATTCTCTTCATTGATGGCTAGCCCGCGCCTTTTGATTTCCTCATCTGTTATATCACCAAAACGCACTCTGGTATAACCACTATCCTCGAAAACACGTGCCGCTTCTGATTTGCCGGCACCGGCCATTCCAACGATTGCCACTACTTTCAATGATCACCCCCGGTAATTAAACGCTTCATTATAAAGAAAACACTTGGCTCGTGCCAATAAAAATGATCCGGCTGCCGAACTAACTTGTTCATTTAACCGCCGGGCTTTCCGGGTTTATAAAACCGGATTGTGGCTTTTTCCATTGTTATCAGGCCTTCCCTGACAACACCACTAATTGAGGAAAGGAATTTTTCAATCCTGTCCGGCTTATCTACAAGTTCAATAATAACTGGCTGGTCCAGAGAAAGGCGCAGAATTTTGGTTTCACGAATGCGGCTGTTAGCCCCGTAACCCATAAGCCCCCTGATTACAGTGGCGCCGGCAAGCCCGTCCTCCCGGGCTTTTCTGGTTAACCATTCATAAAGCGGCCGACCTTCATATTTGTCAGACTCGCCGATAAATATCCTGAGCAGGACTCCTTCTTCCGGAAGCTCCACTATATCCACCTGCCAACCAAATACCCGATACCGGCTCCTCCAATACCAAGGCTTAGTTGTAACACTATATTTGCAGCACCCGCAAGTACTGCGCCATCCTTTAGCAATGAGAAAGTTTCATATCCAAAAGTGGAAAAGGTGGTAAATCCACCCAGAAGGCCGACCAAGGCAAACGCCCGAGTTTCAGGCGTAAACCATTGCCGGTTTTCGGTCACACCCATAAGAATGCCGATTAAAATACAGCCGATAAGATTGACTGCCAGAGTTCCCCAGGGAAAACTGCCATTCCCGTTTATAGCCTGTGCCCAACCGGAGACAACATACCGCGCAACAGCACCCAGAAAGCCACCGGCACCAATCATAAGTATTGTCACCATTTTTAAATAATCCGAACAAGCCTCTGATTTGGGGTTATTCCGGGTATCCGCCCCCGTTTGGCAATTGGCCTGCCATCCACCTCGTGAATATCGGCGGTAAAATCTATCGGCCTTGCACCGCTTATGTAGCTGCCAACTCCAAAACCGTCTGCGGGAGCCCCTGAATCCACAAACATCCTTATTCGTTCCGCATCCAGGCCACCACTGACAAATATTTTAACGTAACCAAATCCGGCCAGGTCGAGCCTTGCCCTGACCTCTCTGACCAGTTCAACAGTGACTCTCCCCCTTTCTGCCGGTGTATCGAGACGTATACTGGCCAATCGCTGTCCCAGTGCCTCTGCCACCCGCAGGCTTTCTTCGGCCTCATCCTTGAATGTATCCACAAGGGCCACCCTGCCAATACTCTCCGGCATATGTCTGTCAAAGGCAAGTGTTGCTTTTACCGTGTCTCCCATGATAAGTATCAGGGAGTGCGGCATAGTACCACTGGGCAATGTACCTGTCATTTCCGCCCCCAGTATACTGGAGCATGCCTTGCAGCCTCCTGTAACGGCAGCATAGTCCATCACTCCGGCAACATTTGGATGAACGTGCCTTGCCCCAAAGCTGATCACCGGAATACCCCCGGCTGCTTCTACGCATTCTCTTGCCGCAGTAGCCCAACCGCTGCCATGCGCAAGCATCCCGCATAGTGCCGTTTCATAAAGTCCATAACTCTGATAAGGTGCCTTTATGCGCAAGATGACTTCTTTGTTTTCCATCGCTTCGCCTTCCGGCAGAGCCCACACTTCACTTTGAGGACAGGGCAACACAGCCCTGAGCAGACCCAGGGCTTCCTTGATGCCACAAAGGACACCTTTACGATTGGGAAATATCTCCATGGTAGTCACCGGGTTCAGCCCTTCTGCCTTCAGGACGTCCAGGGTTCGCCTGAAATAGACATCGGCAGTTTTACCGCTCAAGATATCCTGTGAAGGTGAAACATTCATTATTTGTTCTCCTTGCCAGTAATCCGGGCTCCAAGCACCGTTTCCATGTGTTCAAGCGCCCATTCATGGGCCTGACTGTTGAAAGAGGCAACACAATCAGCGGCCACTTCTACTTCGTAATCCCGATTGCGTGCGTCAGCTACGGTATGCATTACGCAAATATCGGTGCACACCCCGCAAACAATTAACTTGCCCGGTTTCAGTTCTTCCAGTCTTGATTCCAGATCGGTGTTATAAAATGCGCTGTAGCGGGTTTTTCCGATCTTTTCTCCCGGGATACAAGCGAGTTCATTGATAATTTCGCTTTCTGCAGTTCCTTTGATGCAGTGCGGAGGAAACATTTTAAACTCAAGATCATCACTCGAATGAGAATCGGCGATAAATAATATGTGGCTGCCTTTTTCCAATTCCTCTTCCAGCAACTTTCTTATTTCAGGAATAATTTTACAGGCATTCTGGCCGCAATAGAGGGGATATCCCTCCTCGCAAAAACCTTTGAGCATATCAATTACGAGAACCACATTACCCATGACGCATCTCCAGAATTCAACAAGACTTTGGATCATTATACAACAGCAAGATCAATTGAGGCATCAAATCTATAAATAGCAGTTTAATGCATGCTTAAAAACAACCAGTAGACCAGAATATTGATTACAGTCAAAGGAATCCCGACACGAGCGAACTCCCAGAATCCTAATGTCTGCCCCCATTTACTTTCGGCGTTCTGGATAATAATTACGTTGGAAGCAGCCCCCAGGATGGTAAAATTACCAGCAATAGTAGAACCGGCTGCCAGCGCCATCAGAGATGCAGTACCAGCACCCTGTTCCAGCAGCATTGGCAGATAAAGCGCCACCAGGGGAACATTTGATATCAACTGGCTCAGAATTACCCCGATACTCATAACTACAGAGACCTGGCTGACATCCAGGTTCATCCCGTTAATAGCTTCCTGAAAAATACCGCTTATCCAAACACTCTCCATCAGGATAAACATTGCAGCAAAGAATACCATGGTAGGCCAGTCTATACGGCTGACAATTTCCAGCCGGCGTTTATGTGCTGCCAGAATCGGCAGGCAGCCGGCGATGGCGATATAGGTCAGCCGGAAGTCAAAATCCGGCAGCACAAATACTGACAGCACTTTTAGGCCTACCATCAAAACGATAATCACAAGAGAAACGCGGCTCAAACGCGCAAGCCTGGCATCTTTAATGTATTCTATCTGCCGGTCAATCGGACGGCTTTTGAAATGGCCCCAGAAGCTCAGCCTCAGCACACCATAGGCTGCCAGTAGATTGATAATAGTTGGCAGAGCCAGCCATGAAAGAAAACTGATAAAAGGGTTGGAAAGCCCTCCCTGGCTGGCAATCAGAAGATTTTGTGGATTGCCAATCGGACTCATCACACTGCCAATCGTAACGGCAAAGGCAAGCGCCAGCAGCAATATTTTAGGAGCGGTATTGGTTTTGCGCGCCAGCATTAGTACCACCGGAGTGCCCACAATGGCCAGCGTATCGTTCATAAGTATGGCAGAAAGAAACCCCATCCCGAACAGCACCAGAAGTACAAGCCCATCCAGGGAGCGCGCATATCGGAAAAAACGCGAGGAAGCATGAGCAAGATAACCACTTTCTTCAAGTGCCTGCCCAACGATGAACATTCCCAGAAGGAATCCCATTACATCCAGGTTGATGGATTCAAGCGCCTGAGCTGCAGTGATTTGTCCGCTGGCAAGCACAGAGACAGCTCCTGCTGCCATAATGTGCCATATCTGCAAACGGAAACGGCCGACCTGCCGGACGGCAATCAGCAAGAAAACAAATGCCAGTACTATAAGAGAAATCATCTTGATTACTTGAGAATCAGCTTATAAATATAGCACAACCAGGTAAAGATCCATCCGGCTGATAAAGCGGGGTAAATCATGCTATTATTAGTTTGTGGTGAAGCGGAGAAATTATGGAAACTAAAAAGATTGCCACCAACCGCAAGGCTTATCATAACTATCACATTGAAGAAGTGATAGAAGCTGGCTTGGTACTTACTGGTAGCGAGATAAAATCTATACGATCGGGAAGGATAAGCCTTAACGAAGCTTATATTAAACCCCGCGCAGGAGAGCTGTGGTTGATTGGCGCGCATGTTCCCCGGTACGAATCCGCCAGCGCTTTCTCGGCTCCCCACGAACCAAACCGTGACCGGAAACTGCTTTTACACCGGGATGAAATAAATAATCTGGCACGCAAGGTAAAAGAAAAGGGATACACGCTTGTTCCGGTAAGTCTTTATATCAAGGGGCATCTGGCAAAAATAGGTATTGGACTGGGGCGGGGCAAGAAGCAATACGAGAAAAAAGATGCTATAATGGAGAGTGAGGCTAAACGCCAGATTAGCCGAACCTTAAAAAGGCAGATGTAAGGCACTGTCAATCACGGGGACGCGTGGTTTCGACAGGGAAGATTAGCTACAGAATTGCAGGTTGAGGCGCCGTGGCCCTCATTAAAAGCGGCAAAAAAACAACTGGCGAACCTGAACTGGTTCTGGCTGGCTAAATAAGCTAGCCCATCCACTCCAGCCCCACCCCGACGGGCTGGTACTGGGTGTCGAAATGCCGGGGTGCCGTTCCTGTGACGCCGATACAGGAACGAAAGATTTAATCGGCTGGCCGGTCTTGAGTTGTTGCCGGTTGGTATCAACCCGGTAAGATTTTAAAAACCGGATAAACCTGTAGTAGATTCTGGGTTGTCTTTTCTGGACGGGGAGTTCGACTCTCCCCCGTCTCCACCATTATTAAGATCTTGCCGATACCGGTTCCCCCATAACAAAAAGTAATCAGATACATCAAAACATCCCTTTGTATACAGTCAACAAGCACAGTCAGTACTCCATACCTATTGCAAATTCACTGCTGAACGTGAAAAAGTACCAACCGGTTCGTTTTGACCCGCCAGTAGCGATAAGCTATAATCTCTTGGTGATTGCCTCAAATCCCTGCGGATACTCCTGTATGGATTCGGGTCCGCATGAAGCGTGCGGAATTTTCGGTATATACTCACATACGGAAGATATTGCGCGGATAACCTTTTTCGGTCTTTTTGCTCTCCAGCACAGGGGGCAGGAAAGCGCCGGAATAGCTACCTCGAATGGTCACGAAATACATGTCCATGCCCGAATGGGACTTGTATCCCAGGTATTTGATGAAAAATCACTAAAACGCCTCAAAGGGCATATAGCCATAGGCCATAACCGCTACTCAACAACTGGTTCCAGCCGCCGCCACAATGCCCAGCCGATAGTAGTAAACGATGGATACCACGAAATCGCTCTTTCTCATAACGGCAACATAGCCAACTCTGAAGCCCTGCGCCTTGAACTCGAAAGCCAGGGCTATGTTTTTAATACAACCACAGATTCGGAAATAATCGGCTACCTCATCCTGTCTGCTCCACACAAGGATTGGCTGCAAAAACTGCGCTACGCCATACATCGCCTGCAGGGCGCATATTCCCTGGCGATCATGACGCGAGACGGGTTGTTTGCCATGCGCGACCCCTATGGTGTGCGGCCGTTATGCCTGGGGCAGATAAACGGCAAGAGTTACGTAGTTGCATCAGAATCTTGTGCCCTCGACCATATTGGCGCAAAATTTATAAGAGAGATAGAACCGGGGGAAATCGTATCCATTAACGATAGCGGTGTAGAAAGTATAAAAGAGCCCAGCACCAGAAAAGCTTTCTGTATTTTTGAGTATATTTATTTCGCCAGGCCTGACAGCCTGATCAACAACCGGCTGGTATACCACGCCCGACAGGCTATGGGCGAGAAACTGGCAGAGGAATACCCCGTAGATGCAGATATCGTTTTTGGAGTACCAGAGTCGGCTACACCGGCAGGAACCGGTTATGCGATGAGGTCAGGGATACCTCCGGCAACCGGCCTTATCAAAAACCGCTATATGGGCCGGACTTTTATCCAACCCACTCAACGCTTGAGAGATCTGGGGGTCAAGTTAAAGTTCAACCCTCTGCAGCCGGTACTGGAAGGAAAACGCGTCGTCCTGGTTGATGACAGCATAGTCCGCGGTACCACCACTCCCCAGGTAATAAAACTACTCAAGAAAGCCGGAGCCAAAGAAGTTCATATGCGCATCTGCGCTCCGCCGATTTGCCACCCCTGTTTCTTTGGTGTTGACATGGCGACCCGATGGGAGCTGCTGGCAGCAAGAAAATCAGTCGAGGAAATACGCCAGTTTATTGATGCAGACTCACTGGGTTACCTTTCTATAAACGGGTTGATAGAAGCTGTCGGGCTTCCCAAAGATCTTTTCTGCCTGGCATGCTTTACCGGTGAATACGCGCTTCCGGTACAGCTGGAAATGGACAAGCTTGCTTTCGAAAGTGTTTCACGAAATGGCAAACCAGCAAAAACCAAACCGCAATGCATGGCAGTTAAAGATAGCCTTCCCCTGTTCTGATCTCCCGATATACCAGTTCTGATCCCCACTGTATGGCAGTCACTTAAAACATTGTTAGCTGCCAATTTTTTCAACCAAATTATAACTTCTATATTCAAGCACGAACACACCCGTTTTCAGGGTCACACACATTTCGCAAACCATAATTAGTTTGCTTAAGCCATCGATACAATAGTAAAATGAAGCCTGATACTTCCCGAAGAATTTGGAGGATGATATATTTCGATGAATTTTCTTGAATCGGAGGACCCCGATATCTACCGAGCTGTTCAAGCCGAATACGACCGCCAACGCTCAACTATCAACCTGATTGCATCTGAAAACTACTGCAGCGCAGCAATTCTCGAAGCGCAGGGCTCCCCACTCACCAATAAATATGCCGAGGGATACCCCGGCAAACGCTATTATGGCGGATGCGAAAATGTAGACACGATAGAAACCATAGCCATTGATCGAGCGAAAGAGTTATTCAAGGCAGAATATGCCAATGTTCAACCACATTCCGGTGCCCAGGCTAATATGGCAGCCTATTTTACCCTGCTCAAATATGGAGACCGTGTACTGGGTATGGACCTTGCACATGGAGGGCACCTGACGCACGGCGCCAGCTTTAATTTTTCCGGTAAATTTTACAACTTCATTGCTTACGGGCTGAATCGTGAAACCGAACGTATTGATTATGCTGAAATCGAAAGACTTGCCAAAGAGCAGCAACCGGCACTTATTGTTACTGGTTCTAGCGCTTATCCGCGCTTTATAGATTTCGAGCGTTTTCGCCATATTGCTGATTCAGTCGGAGCCAGATTAATGGTAGATATGGCCCACATAGCCGGGCTGGTTGCCGCCGGAGTCCATCCGTCGCCGGTTCCTTATGCCGATATTGTAACTTCGACCACCCATAAAACCCTTAGAGGCCCAAGGGGAGGTTTCATACTTTGCCGCAAGGAACTGGGAAGAAAAATAGATTCTGCGGTTTTCCCGATGATGCAGGGAGGCCCCCTGGTTCATGTAATTACTGCCAAAGCGGTCTGCTTTAAAGAAGCGCTTAAACCAGAATTTGTGCGCTACCAGGAAATGGTTGTGGCCAACGCCGCTTTGCTGGCTAAAGAACTTCAGAATTACGGTTTGCGGATTATATCCGGTGGAACCGATAACCATCTTATACTGGTCGACTTGAATAGTAATGGCGTAACCGGCAAACAGGTAGAGGAAGCTTTGGGGAGTGTAGGCATTGTAATAAACCGCAACGCAGTTCCGTTCGACCAAACACATCCTCCCGCGATTGCAGGCGGGATGCGATTGGGCACCCCTTCAGTTACCAGCCGCGGGTTTGGGCCGGACGAGATAAAAGAAATTGCCCGCATTATTGCCAGCATCACGCTGGATATTGAAAATGCAGACTTGAAAGCAGCTGCCAGGGAATCGGTTAAAAATATATGCTCCCGCTTTCCTGTTCCCGGAATAGATGCATAAGGAGGACAAGGCAACGCCATGGATGAATTAAAGGTATTCTCCGGCACTGCCCACCAGGAGCTTGCCAGGGCAGTTACCGAATATCTTGGAATACCCCTGGGCCAGATTGAAGTTTTTGATTTTTCAAATGAAAACACATTCGTAAAGATACTTGAAAATGTTCGAGCCCGGGATGTGTTCGTTATCCAGCCTTTCTGCAGTCCGGTTAACCACAATATAATGGAATTTTTGATAATGCTTGATGCGTTCAAGCGTTCAAGCGCCGGGCGGATCACCGCTGTAGTGCCCTATTACGCATACGCACGTACCGATAAAAAAGATCAGCCCAGAGTTCCCATCACAGCCCGCCTTCTGGCAGATATTCTGACTGCTGCCGGTGCTAACCGCATACTTACGGTCGACCTGCATGCTCCTCAAATACAGGGCTTTTTTAATATCCCGGTTGACGAACTGACCGGTTTGAATATCCTGGGTGATTACTTCAAGAAAAAAAACCTCGTCAATCCGGTTGTCGTTGCTACCGATATCGGCATCACCAAACGCGCACGCGATATGGCAGCTATTCTCGATGCTCCTCTTGCCATTATGGAAAAACGGCGCCTGGGAAATGCCGACCGCACTGAAACCCTGAATGTAATTGGTGAAGTCGACGGCAAAACTGCCATCACCATCGATGATGAAATTGATACCGGAGGCTCACTTTCCAACACCGTAAATACGCTGGTGGGGCGCGGTGCCAAAGAAGTGTATTCCTGTTGCACCCATGCTGTGTTTTCAGGTCCCTGCATGGAACGCATAGCTTCATCGCCGGTGAAAGAAGTGGTAGTTACCAACACCATACCCCTGAAGAATAACCCCGGCGGCAAAGTGAGCGTTCTGTCTATTGCACCTCTTTTGGGCGAAGCCATTCACCGCATCCATACCGGCAAATCGGTTGGAGCATTATTTGAACAGAAACCATAAGCTGGTAAAAGTATATCGTGCATCCGGGGAACTTGAAGCCCTCACAATAAAAAGCATGCTTGAAAGCTTCGGCGTACCGGCAATGCTCAGGTCAAATGCAGCCGGTTCTGTCCACCCGTTTTCAGTTGATGGCATGGGCATGGTTGAAGTGATGGTAAATGAATCAGACGCGGAATATGCCGAACAACTTATAAACGATAGGAACGAAGATGTTTAAATTATTTGGATTTGGTGACTCTCACGAAAAAATAATAAAAAAATTGAACCCGACCGTTGACAGGATAAACCAGCTTGAGCCCGCATACCAATCTTTGACTAACGATGAGTTAAAAGCCAAAACCAGGGAGTTTAAACAAAGGCTGGTTGAAGGGGAAACCCTCGACGGCCTGTTACCGGAGGCTTTTGCTGCCGTGCGAGAGGCCTCAAAGCGGACCCTGGGGCTCAGACATTACGACGTACAGCTAATCGGGGGCATTGTGCTCCATCAGGGCAAAATTGCTGAAATGAGAACAGGGGAAGGCAAAACCCTGGTGGCAACTTTACCCCTCTACCTGAACGCTCTGACCGGAAAAGGTTCTCATCTGGTCACAGTGAACGACTACCTCGCCCGCAGGGATGCTTACTGGATGGGGCCGGTTTATTATCTACTGGGGCTCACAGTAGGCAGTATTTACCCGATGCAAACACCTGACGAAATGCAGCCAGCCCGGATTTACGACCCGGATTATGACTCCGAAAAGGAAAACGATCCCTGGCGGCATTTCAAGCCTGTTCCCAGGAGGGAGGCTTACCTGGCAGATATCACCTACGGTACCAGCGCCGAATTCGGCTTTGATTACCTCAGGGATAACATGGTTATGAACCTTGAACAATGCGTACAGCGAGAGCTGAACTACGCTGTAATCGATGAGGTGGACAGTCTGCTTATCGATGAAGCCAGAACTCCGCTTATAATCAGCGCTCCGGATGCCGAATCCCCCAAAAAATACCAGGTTTTTGCCCGTCTGGTACAACACCTTAAGCCTGGAATGCATTATGAAGCTAAAGAAAAAGAGCGAATGGTAGAGCTAACCGACGAAGGTTACGGAGAAATGGAAAAAATGCTGGAAAGGGAAGGGTTCCTGGAAGGCGCCAGCTTGTATGATCCATCGAGCGCTGATCTTATGCGCCATTTAAGAAATGCCCTTCAAGCCAGGGAATTCTACAAGCGGGATAAAGAATATATGGTAAAGGACGGCGAAGTTATTATTGTCGATCCCTTTACCGGGCGGCTTATGCTGGGACGTCGTTACAGTGAAGGCCTTCACCAGGCGATCGAAGCCAAGGAAGGCGTCAAGGTCAAGGAAGAAAGCCGTACCTTTGCCACCATTACCATCCAGAATTACTTCCGTATGTATGAAAAATTAAGCGGTATGACCGGTACTGCCGCAACCGAAGATGAAGAATTTGCCCGTATATACAAGCTGGATGTGGTGGTAATCCCGCCCAACAAACCCATGATACGAGAGGATCTTGGGGACCGGATATACAAAGATGAAGCTACCAAATTCAAAGCGCTGGTTTCCGATATCAAGGAAATCCACACTACCGGGCAGCCCCTGCTTATAGGAACCGCTTCGATCGAAAAATCGGATTATGTCAGTGAACTGTTCAAACGCAAGGGCATCAAACACAATGTATTAAATGCCCGCCAGCATGAGCGGGAAGCTGAAATAATCGCACGGGCTGGCGAGCCCGGAGCAGTGACGGTGGCTACCAATATGGCAGGCCGCGGGGTTGATATACTTCTCGGAGGCAAAAAGCCTGAAGATGGCGATGAAAAGGCTTTAAAGGAGTGGGAAGACAGGCAGAAGAAAGTCCTTGAACTTGGCGGTCTGTATGTCATAGGTACCGAGCGCCATGAAGCCCGCCGCATAGATAACCAGCTGAGAGGCCGCGCCGGGCGCCAGGGTGACCCGGGAAAATCCCGCTTTTATGTTTCTCTTGACGATGACCTCATGCGCCGGTTTGGCTCGGAGCGGATCAAGTCGATCATGGATTGGGCCGGAATGGACGAAAACAGCCCGATCGAAAATAAGATGGTTTCCCGCTCCATAGCAGATGCCCAAAAACGGGTTGAGGGCTATCACTTCGATGTGCGCAAACAGCTGGTAGATTTTGACGATGTAGTTAACAAACAGCGTGAAATCATCTATGCCGAGAGAAGAAAAGTTCTCGCCGGCGCAAACCTTAAAGCCAATATACTGGGGATGATTGGCGACGAAATTAAAGATATTATCGAAAACCACACTGCCAACAATTATGACCCGGATTATGAAGGACTTCTTGGTGAAGCCGCCACAATCCTGCCAATACCGCCGGATTTGACTCCGGAAACTGCATCAGGCATGAAGCCCGGACAGATTGAAGAACTCCTCATTCATCAAGCCGAAACCCTGTATCAAAAAAGAGAGCAGGAATTCGGTGAAGACAAAATGCGCCTTCTGGAAAGATTTTTATTGCTTAAAACAATAGATACACTGTGGGTAGAGCATCTCACCAACATGGAATTTATGCGCCTCCAGGCCGGATGGCAAACCCTGCAGCAAACCCGGGCGGCAGACGCATATAAAAATCAGGGGTTTGCCCAGTTCCAGATTTTACTCCAGACTATTCGCCACGATGTATCCCATGCCATTTTCCGTATAGGCATTGCATTAAAAGGCGAAAGGCCGACGGCTCCACCGTCCGGTCTCAGGATGTCAAGACCCGGAATACCCCCTCCGGTTCAACCTGCAGCGATATCAGCCGGTGCAACTGGCGCCGTAACAACAGTTCGAAACACAGGCAAGAAAGTCGGCCGCAACGAACCGTGCCCGTGTGGCAGTGGAAAGAAATACAAACACTGCTGCGGCCGGTAGCCGGAGCCACCAACTATGAGCGAACTGCCTGTCGGTTCCCACCGGGAAATTATCAACCGCATGAAGGCCTCTATCAAGGCAGGCAAGCACTGGTATCTGGCACTTGTAGAAGCCATACGCGACTATCCGGAAGAACGCTTCCTGATCGGTGGAGAGGCTCTGGACTGGATATCACTGTCCCAAATGCTGATCTCGGAAACCGGAGAGGGAACCATCAATCGAAGGGAAATCACTCAATTTTTTAATCATGGCAAACCTCCCATAAACATTACTCCGGCCGAAGCCCGGCAACTGGTCGGAGACACCAAGTACAACCTCTACCTCAATTACCTGTATGGGGTGACGGTTGAGGCTTCCTTGCTAAAAGCGATTGAAGCGGAAATTAAAAAGGAATTTTCCAGCCTCGGGCTCGCACCACCGGAAGATATCCAAAGCCGGGCTTTTATTACAATTTATGAAGCAGAAGAAGACAAGCTTCGCGCTGTTTTTGCCAGCGAAACCGGTGCCGGATTACCCAACCAGGAAATTCGCGACATTGAGTTTATATACTGGCTTTTTAAATATCGCCTGAAAATTTCTGACAAGGAAAAGGTAGCCTCAGACACCAAGAAAGCCTTGAACTGGCTGAAAAGCGGCGTGAACGTATTTCCCCGGCTTTTCCGGGGTTGACAGCCTTGATATAACCATTCAACCGATAACGAAAAGAAGCGGTTGATGATACCCCTGGCGATTATGGCAAAACTTTATCCCTGGTCTTCACTCCGGAAAACAATTTCAATCCGCAACATGTTTTGCGTATTTTCTGTGACCTTGAAATTTTCATCTATGCGATAACCTGCCAGCCAGACAATCTTCTCATGGGACACTATTACCGGAATACGGTTCCTCCAGGAAAACGGAACCTTGGCGTCGATGAGGAAGTCCTTGATCTTCTTTTCCGTATTCATTCCGAAAGGAACAAAGCGGTCTCCCGATTTGCGGGAACGCATTACCAAACCGGGTCCGGCCTTTTCATAATCAAGATAACAAGTAAAAAGACCTGCATCGTCTCCGATCCGGTTGCCTTTGATGATACCAGTCACCACCTTCCAGTTTCCATGAACCGATTCGCCGGGAACAATAATTTCAAATTCTCCAGTGATTTGAGGATACGGGCACAAGCTTTTTCCTTTTCTGGCTAACAGGTAGCGAGCATGCTCAACGGTAAAAATAATACCGCCTTTAATTTCAACCTGTTTACCGGCGCCCCGGTCCAGATGGTTTAAGATATCTTCAATATGCCCGGCTTCAATATCCTTGAGCGAACCGGCAACCTCACTCACAGCTTGCCGCAGTATAGATCTCTGCAATGCCGGATGGAGAGAATCAAACCGGGATTTTTCAAGGACGATGATTTCACCGTTTCTGCTAACCACCTTCTTCCAGGCCTGGTCCCGGTTTTGAGCAAGATAATCCAGCTCATCGGAGGCAATGCCAGCAAGCCGTAAAAGGGATTTATCTATACCGCGGTTATAGTCTCTCATGAGAGGCAGCAGTTCTAATCTGACCCGATTCCTGAATGGAGACAGGCTCAGGTTAGTGCTGTCAGCCCGCGTATCAAGCCCGCGGTTCCTGCAGTAAGCCTCAATTTCATCACGGCTAATATCGAGCAAGGGTCTTATAATCTTGACTCTGTGCTCACCACATTCACGGCAGGATGCCGGAGCCAGGCCTTTCAAACCCATGGTACCGGTACCTCGTATCAGGTGCATCAGAATAGTTTCTACATTATCGTTTTTCGTGTGACCTATGGCTACCAGGTTGGCGCCGCTTTCAGCGGTAACGTCGGCAAGATATTGATATCGCACCTCTCTGGCTGCTTCTTCAAGAGTCAGTTTGTGCTCTTGCCGGTATTTTTTCACGTCCCTTCCCCCCACCGCAAAAGGCAATCCGAGACTCTGCGACAGTTCTGCCACGTACAACGCATCGGAAGCCGATTCCTCCCCTCTCAAGTTATGGTCCAAATGCGCTACCACCAGAGAAACTTCAAGCGCATTCCTGAGATTGTAGAGAAGCTGCAAAAGAGCCACTGAATCCGGACCGCCTGAAACTGCCACAACTATCCTTGATCCTGGGGGTACAAGATTATGGCTCCGGATAAAATCATACACCCTGTCTTCAAGCAGGGTTTGTCTTTGTGCGCTCATGATGAACCTATTATATGCCAAATGGCAGGCCGGCTAACACCCGCCGCTTCGATAATTACCGAACTTCCGCAAACTTTAAAAAGATACAGGCTGCTTTCAGTATTAACGGTCTGATTTTTGCCCCATCAGACAGACGCCCAGTTTAAAAGCCTCATCAAGGGCGGTTGGATGACAGGCGGCATCACCAGCCTTGTCCAACCCTGAGAACAACAGCTCTCCGCTGTACTGGATGCCCAGACTGGCAAAAAGCGCCTTGACAGTAATCCGGGCGCAATCAAATATATGCTTCCCGTCCCGGCCGCCAGCACTGATAAATATTCCTTTTCTTTGCCTGCCTGGTCCAAGCGGCTCCCGGCCAAGTAAGTGTTTTCGAACCCAGATTGCCTGGCAGCGGTCAATAAAAAGCTTGGTTTGGGCTGAAACTGTCATGAAATAAATGGGCGAAGCCAGTATGATAACATCTGCAGTTTCCAATTCCTTGTACAAACCCTGCATATCATCATTAATTACGCACTCACCGCTTTCCAGGCACAAATCACAATGAGTACAGGGCTTGATATCCAGCCCGGCCAACTCAATGCTCTTTACCTTTGCCCCGCAGCTGGCAGCTCCTTCAAGCAGCCGGGAAAGCAATGCAGCAGTGTTGCCCTGGCGCGGAGAGCCGGAAAGCCCAAGAAACTTCATTCCACACCTTCCAGGTTTGCCAAAATACCGGCTTCATGGTTCTCCATTATTTCTGCCTCTTCATCTTCTTCATGGTCAAATCCCAGCAGGTGAAGGACTCCGTGAATGACAAGGACAGATATTTCCATTGACAGCGAATGGCCTCCTGCTTCGGCCTGCCTTCCAGCCTGGGGCATGGAGATAATTACCTCTCCCAGATGTTCCACTCCATCCAGAGCCAGCGGAAACTGCCCTATGCCTTCATCTTCATCATCCTCAACCGGATTGTCCTGCATGGCGAAGGATAGAACATCGGTAGTTGCATCAATCCCCCGGTATTCACGGTTAAGCCGTCGTACTTCGTCATCCCCGGTAATTACTATCCCAAGCTGAAAATTGCCATCTGGATGAATATGCTTCAATACCGCCACAGCTATTTTTTCCAGGAAATCTGGTGTTAACTGCTGCTGGTATTCTTCGTCGATTAGAATATCTACCATCATGTTTCACTCCGCACTATCTGCAGCTTTCGCATTAAATACCACGTCAAGTAATTGAACTTCAATTCAATTTTCCGGCTGCCCGGAATGCCTAAGAAACCTGCAAGCCCGGGTCTGGCCCACTATCGATGCCTGCCAGAGTTTCATCGCTTCCCTCTACAGCCAATAGGTCCGGTTCCGGAGAGGGAGTCGGCCCAAGGCGCACATACCAGAAGCTGAATACGAATATAGCAATACTGAACGGTATTTTCCACCACAGAGAAGGCGGTGCCATAATTATAAAAGCAACCAGGTGGGATAACAGATATAAAGGGATACCTGTTTTTAACAGCCGCCTGAGTTTGCCTTGCGCGCGTTCCCGGGAAACATCTATCAGCTTGCCAAATACAATCCCCAGGGCTATGGCAATAGATGGAATGGCCGGATAGAAGTAAAAGATAAAACTTGCCCGGTTGCTGATAAGGCTGGCCGGAATCCATACCAGATACAGACCGACAAACATCGCAAAAGGAAACAACGGGGCATCATCGCCCTTGACTGAACGGTAGGTAATATAGACGATAGATGGAATTATTAGAATCCAGAGTGTAGGACTGAGCATACCGAGGAAGCGCGGAGTCCACCAATAGGCGAAATTTTCCGGTGTCAATACCCATTCCCATGGGCGGGAGGCAATACTGCCAGGTTCATAGGCATCGAAGGTAATCGAACCGGTCAGCCTGAGCATCTCCATAGCCCGGTCGATCGGGTTCAGGAGCTCCCCCCAATATACATATTCAAAGACTGGAAGCAGTAACAGAAACGCAATCGGGGCAAGAGTTATATAGGAAGAAATAAACTTTTTCCAGTTCGGACACCTGCTGAGAAGCCAGTGCATACCAATTACCAGCGCAACCAGCACACCATTCAATTTGGCAAGCGCAGCCAGGGCAATAGCAACCGCCGACACAGGGTAACTACCTCTCAAATACATCCAGAAAGCCAGCAGGATAAAAAACTGGCAGTATACATCAAGCATAGCGATGTGGCTTTGGACAAAGGTAAGGTTCTCAAAAGCCAAAAAGAATGTAGCCAGGTAACAGACCTTTTCGCTCAGTTTTAACCGCCGGCATATAAGGTAAAAGAACAACAGCGATGCAGCACCCATTAAAATAGCAATCAGGCGCCACCCGACAGGGTTGTCCCCGAACAGCAATATGCCCGATACGACCAGAAGCTTGCCAAGCGGAGGGTGCTCAGCGCGCTCGGTGCCACCGCTGTCGATAGCGTGCCGGGCGTCGTTTACATAATGGACTTCATCAAACAGCGGCTCGTCTGGCCGCATGATCAGGCCCAGATGAAGCAGAAGACTGGCAATAACTATTACCGCAATTCCAAGATATTGCCACTGTTTTAACCAGTTTATACAAGATTTGATTCTTTTCATGCCAGCCAGTTGGTTATAAAATTATTCCAGAACCGGTTATTTTTTCCATGTCAGATAATTATTTAACAGGTAATTCCAGAAAAAAGCTATTACTATACCGATTAATACAGCAATCAGATCATTGACACCGAATACAACAGCAAACAGGTTGGCTACCCCTATTTGAATCAGGCCGCCGATTATGCAGATCAGATTAAAATGTACCAGGCGTTTAAAAAATCCCCCGAAACCTCCAACATTGCGGTCGGAGAAAGTGAAGAAATTGTTCAGGATAAAGTTGGTTATGATTGACGTTTCAATGCTTATCGTCAGGGCAATATTGCCTGATAGAACACCGCTTGATGTGTCACTGATCGGATTAAAACCGGCAAAACGGGTCAAGATCCAGTACAATCCATAGTTTACCAGCACTCCGCTGGCCCCAACCAGACAGAATTTCATAAAACGCGCAAATTCCCCGCTTCGTATTGACAACCTGGCAAGGTGGCGCAGGTATTCGTATTGCTGATTCAGGTCAAGCTTGCTTTTTCCTTGCTCCCGCAGCTGGAACTGAAAGGGCACTTCCGCCGCCTGGTTGTAATTGCCCAATACAAGCACTTCAAGCAGGATTTTATAACCGATCGGGTCAAGCCTGACTCCCTCAATCACTTTTCGCTTCAGTGCAAAAAACCCGCTCATTGGATCTTTTACTCTTCTGGCTTTTGGCAATGCCATATTTGCCAGGAGTATTGCCCCCCGGCTCAGGAGCTTTCTGAGCCCACTCCATTCATCACAGCCGCCACCGGGCACATATCTGCTGCCAACGGCAACGTCGGCTCCTCCAGCGATAGCATCCAGCAATTGCGGGATTATCTCCGGCGGATGCTGCAGATCGGCATCCATGACCACAATCAAATCATGCCTGGCGTTTTCAAAACCCTTGACAACTGCCGAAGCCAGGCCTTTTTCATCACGCCTCACTATCACCCTGACCGGATAGCTGGTTTTCAGGCTTTCAATGACTCCGGCAGTGCCGTCACTGCTGGCATCATCTATAAAAAGGATTTCATAATCGTACCTGGAAATACTTTTTGAAATTTTCTCGACAAGAGGGGTGATGTTGTCATGCTCGTTGTAAGTGGGTACTACTATTGTAACGCTATTTTCCATGTTGTCCTGTACAGGTGGTTTTAAGCTATTTTACCATAAAATCTCATTTTGGTAATTATCGGCCCTTATTAACGTTTGCCGGCGCCAGTTGTTATAATATTTGAGTGTTTGCAGTCATCTATAACCGGCTTTTTACTTATTACGGCCCGCAGTACTGGTGGCCAGGTGAAACACCCTTCGAAGTTATGATTGGAGCGGTGCTTGCCCAATCGACTTCCTGGAAAAACGCAGCCAATGCGGTAGATAACCTGAAACACCATGGACTTCTCAGCCCTCAAGCTTTACACAAAATACCAATAGAAGATCTGGCCGGGCTCATCCGGCCTTCAGGCTACTTCAATGCCAAGTCGCTCAAACTTAAATCCCTGGTTGACTGGCTGCGCCAGACTTGTGATTATAAACTGGATTTGCTGGAAGATTCCAGCACTGATCATATTCGCCGGAGCCTCCTTTCAGTTTATGGCATTGGACCGGAAACAGCCGACTCGATATTGCTTTACGCTTTGGAGCGTCCGGTGTTTGTAATTGATGCCTATACCCGCCGCATATTTGACAGGATCGGGTTCACGCCAGTGAAAGATAAGAGCTATGATGATTACCAGAGGCTTTTTATGGCAAATCTGGAGCCGGATCCGGTCTTGTATAACGAATACCATGCCTTGCTGGTAAAACATGCTAAAATCAGCTGCAGAAAGCAGCCTGTATGTAAAAACTGCTGCATCGCTGATATCTGCGATTTTTACCATAACCACACCCAGGCAAATGGAGACAGGGATGAATAGCCAGCTGATTGAAAAAGCAGCAGATATGATTCACAGTTCCCGGCATGCCGTGGTATTCACTGGAGCAGGCGTCAGCACTGAATCAGGTATTCCCGATTTTCGCAGCCCGGGCGGGATCTGGGACAAGTTCGACCAGAGAGCATTCGACTATTCCTCTTTTGTTTCTGATGAGAAATCAAGAATTCTACACTGGCAGCTGTTGCGATCACTCGGAAACTGCGCCTGCCCCAACCCAGCTCATTATGCCATTGGCGAATTGTGCAAACTCGGCTTCGCAAAAGCCGTAATAACCCAGAATATAGACGGCCTCCATCAACGTGGAGGCGTACCGGAAGATCTGATATATGAGCTGCATGGCAGCATGAACAGTTTTACCTGCCTTGAATGCCGTCACAGGATCAAACTGGAAAAAGTGCTCGAGATAGCGCAGAAAGATAATGTGCCTGAATGCCCGGAATGCAGAGGAATATTGAAGCCGGATGTGGTTTTTTTCGGAGAAGCTTTGCCGGTTAAAGCCCTTGAACAGGCAGAAAAAGAATCAAGCATGTGTGATCTGTTTATCGTGGTTGGTTCTACACTTACTGTTTACCCGGCAGCTTTAATGCCGGAGATTGCGGTATCCGGAGGGGCAAAGCTGTTAATCATCAACCTTAGTCCTACTCCACTGGACAAGGCAGCCGAACTGGTAATCAACTGCAAAGCGGGAAAGATTCTGCCCGAAATTGTTAGTCGTATAAAAGCATATCCTGGAACAGTTTAGCCGGACCGGCTTATCCATGCTTCACGGTCCCTGATGTCACGATCGAAAAGCAACCTGTTTACAAGCAACATCCAAACAGGGGTGTCGTGACTGATTTCAGACCTCTGTGGAGACAGCCTTCTGAAAATAACCAGCCCGAGCATTACAAGAAACCCCCACAACGCACCATGTTTATCACTGATTCCCATTGAAGATGCGGCAAACCAGGCAAGAGCCGGAAGAGAAGACACTGCAATCAGCACTCCAAGTGCAAGTTGCTTGAATGGAGCCATCCCGTAGGCAAGTACAATCATTATAAGCCCCAACCAGGGGGAAACAGCCAGGACTACACCCAGACTTGTGGCTATGCCACGGCCGCCTTTGAATCCGAGAAACACAGGCCAGTTATGACCTACCACCGCCAGCAGGCCGATTATAATCTGGTAAAACAGGTCCACTCCCATCAGGCTGGCCAGCCATACCACCAGATATCCCTTGCCTATATCAAATAAAAATACTGGAATAGCAAGTTTCTTTGAAGCCGTCCTGGCAACATTGGAAGCTCCGACGTTACCGCTTCCGGCTTTTCTCAGATCAACGCCCTTACTCAAACGAGCTGCAATATAAGCTGCCGGAACAGAACCAAGCAGATATGCAAACAAACCCAGCAATACAAACTGCCAGCTCAACATTTCCTAACCCTCATTACCCGGTACCTGAAGGCCTTTCTGTCTGGCTCTTTCATACAATGCTTCAACTACTTTCCACGGGACGCCAGCTCCTCCCGGAGGTACCTCTGCAGAATTATCTATCCCGTGATAGTCACTGCCGCCGGTAGCAATCAGGTTTAACTTCATGGCAATAGCCAGCAGGTTGTTTCGCTGTTCTCTGCTAAAATCTTTGTAATAAACCTCGATGCCCTCAAGTCCAACCGCAGCCAATTCACCAATCACTGCTTCATAATTATTGACAGTCAGTGGATGTGCCATTACCGGCAACCCGCCACACCTGATAACCAGCTGGACAGCTTCAGATGGAGTTATCTTGAACCGTTCAACATATGCCGGTTTTCCCTGTGCCAGATAAAGCTCGAAGGCTTCTTCAAAGCTGTTTATATAATCACCTTCCAAAAGGGCTCTTGCAATATGGGGACGGCCGATGTTGGCTTCTCCGGCGATCTGGCAAACCCTTTCCCATTTCACCGGAATGCCCAAAGCGTTTAATTTTTCGACCATAGCACAAGCGCGCTCAGTGCGATCTGCCCGCATATTACGGCAGACAGAAAGCAGTTCCCGACTCTGATGGTCAATAAAATAACCCAGAAGGTGTAATTCATTTCCGGGGGCATGGGTACTCAACTCGATGCCGGGAATGACCGTGAGACCGGGGTATTTTTTAGCCCGGTCAAGAGCACCGGCTATGCCTTCAATAGTATCGTGGTCGGTAATGGCCATTACCGAAAGCCCTCTTTCAGCAGCCAGATCGACCATTTCTGCCGGGCTCAGGCGGCCATCGGAGGCTGTAGTATGAAGATGCAGATCAATGCTCAACTACCTGACGTCCTTCTTTATACGCTCGATGGATGTGGCCTTCCCGCTTGCTTCATCAATGTCGAGCATCATGGCAGTAAACTCCACCGGGCCTTTTGCAGCTGACAGCCTGCCCGGCATCATAGTAAGCACCCGCTTTAAAACGGCGTCAATTTCGTCTCCGATAATGGAATGTGCCGGACCGGTCATACCTATATCACTTACGAATGCCGTGCCGCCCGGAAATATCTGGTGATCGATTGTGCCAACATGAGTATGAGTACCAAGCACTGCGCTTACCCTGCCATCCAGATATCTGCCAAGGGCAATTTTTTCAGCAGTCGCCTCGGCATGAAAATCTACAATGATAATTTTTGGCAGTGGTTCAAAACTTGCAAGCAATGTATCCATGGCGCGGAAAGGGCAATCAAAATTACCAATGAAGACCCTTCCCATCAGGTTGACTATCATGACATTGCGCTCAATGATGTAACCCCTGCCAGGCACACCGGGCGGGTAATTCAAGGGGCGCACCAGCGGCAATGTATCAATTTCGGGGATTATATCTTTATGGGCCCAAATGTGATTGCCGGAAGTAAGCACATCAACCCCGGCCTGGATCAGTTCACGGGCGGTGTCCGGAGTTACCCCGATACCTCCTGCCAGGTTTTCCGCGTTGGCAACCACCATGTCCAGCTTTAATTCCTGCCTCAACCCGGGCAGCAACTCCTGCAGAGCCTGACGCCCGGGTTTTCCTATAACGTCTCCGATAACCAGAATTTTCATATTTACTTGGCAATATCTACTGCTCGAGTTTCACGGATAACCGTAATCCTGATTTGTCCAGGATACTCGAGAGTTTCCTCGATTTTCTTTACTATGTCTCGCGCCATGCGCATGGCAGAAAGGTCGTCGACCTCTTCCGGCTTTACCAGAATACGGACTTCCCGGCCAGCCTGTATGGCATAAGATTTTTCAACCCCTTTGAAACTGCCGGCAATATCTTCAAGTGCCGTCAGACGCTTCAGATAGGATTCCAGGGATTCGCGGCGGGCCCCCGGCCTTGCGCTGGAAATTGCATCAGCTGCCGATACTATGAAACCCCAAATACTGGTATCTCCGGCTTCAAGGTGGTGTTCGGCGACGCCTTTGATTACATCCTGGTTGCGGTCCCATTGTTTAACCAGGTCTGCACCAATTTGTGCGTGGGAACCTTCAATTTCCCGGTCAACCGCTTTTCCAATATCATGCAGCAACCCCGCCTTTTTGGCAGTGTGGACTTTTACTCCAAGCTCGGCGGCTATCAATCCGGAAAGCTGAGCCACTTCTATGCTATGAGCGAGTACATTTTGGCCATAGCTGGTTCGGTATTTCAGCCTGCCCAGCAGTTTTATCAATTCGATATGCAGCCCCTGTACACCTACATGGAGTGTTGCCTGTTCTCCAGCTTGAAGAATTGCAGCTTCTACGTCTTCCTTTGCCTTGTTAACTACCTCCTCGATTCGTGCCGGGTGAATTCTTCCGTCCATTATCAGT
>JAQWDO010000055.1 GCA_028705415.1 Dehalococcoidales bacterium | reverse complement strand
CGCTGGGCGGCATACGTACAAATCTGCTGATACCGTTCCTTATCGTATGGGGCCTTGCAGCACTGATAATGTACAAAGGCATCAGCAAGGGCGTTGATATTGCAACAGTGGTAAGAAACCGGTTGTGGCCAGTTTTTGTGATCATCATGGTGAGGAACCGGTAATTTCCGGCACCAGAGGTTCGGGTACTATCTTTTTTGGTAACTGCAATCTGGCGTGTGTGTATTGCCAGAATTACCAGATCAGCCAGGATCCTGTCACACAACAAGATAACCATGTAGCCATAGAGCAACTGGCTGGTTATATGCTGAAACTGCAGGATATGGGCTGTCATAATATCAACCTGGTTTCACCCTCTCATTTCGTGGCGCAAATTGTCAGCGCTGTCTTTGCCGCCGTTAAAAAAGGGCTTGTTCTGCCGCTTGTTTACAACACCAACAGCTATGATTCCCTGGAAACGCTGAAAGAGATGGAAAACGTTATCAGTGTTTATCTGGCGGATATAAAATATTCCCGGGATGATCTGGCTTTCAAGTATTCTGGAGCGGGAGGATATGTTGAAAGCTCACGGGGAGCAATTCTGGAAATGTACCGCCAGACTGGCGGCCTTTTGTTGAATGACCAGGGGCTGGCAATAAAAGGAGTCCTGATCCGTCATCTGGTTTTGCCTGAAGGGATTGCCGGAAGCCGGGAAAGCATTGAGTGGCTGGCAGAAAATACGGGCAAAGATATCGGTTTAAGCTTGATGAGTCAGTACCACCCTTCCTTCAGGGCATATAAATACCCCGAACTGGCACGACCGATTAACAGGAAAGAATACCTGGGTGTTCTCAAACTGGCAAAACAGCTGGGTTTTCATCAAATATTTGCCCAGCAACTGCTGTCAAATAAATTGTATTTGCCGGATTTTAACTCTTCGAGGCCGTTTGGGGTTTAGCCTTTTCGCTTGCGATTTACAAAGGCAAAATGAATCTTGAGACCGTTACGCCCATCTTTCTTGTTGACATTTTCAATAAAGCTGGTCAGTTCCGGGTCTTTCTTATCTTCTTGTGTGGTTTTCTTTGTCATTGGTAAAAGGCTCCGTCAACAGTATAATAAAAGCAGATTATAGCACAGGCAGTTGGAAAAATCCTAATAAAGTTCTATCCGGCGGCTGGATGAGTGGAGCGCCGGGCGCCGGGAACGTGAGGGGAGGGCAAAAAACCTCCTTGTTGTTGGGATATAATACCGGTAGAGGAAATATGAAAGGAAATACCAGGCTTATTATTGCAGTATGCAGCAGCATTATTGAAGTTGCAATGATCATATTGATAGTTCGGATGGTGCTTCCGTATTGGGAAATAAACATCCCGGTATATGGCCTGGTGTTGATCTGTTGCAGCTGGCTGGTACTTTCTGTTGTCGTATACAGGATCGGAAGCCGTGCACTGGACCGGCGAATTGTAGAGGGTTTGCCTTCCATATCCGGAACCAGAGGGGTGGTAATAAAAGACCTGGTACCGGAAGGAATGGTCAAGATAAAGGGTGAATACTGGCGGGCATATTCATCAGAGAATGCAATAGTGGGGCAGGAAATAGAAGTAATATCCCAGAAAGGGTTGTTGCTGTTTGTCCGGCCGGTTGGCAGGCAGGTTTAATAGGAGCCTCTCCTTGTGTTATAATTTTCCCTTATGCGGCAAAACGAGGAACGCACCAATATGGAAATAATCCCTGCAATTGATATACGGGCCGGGCAGTGTGTGCGGCTTTATCAGGGGGACTATGCTGCTGAAACAGTATATTCCTACAACCCGGTTAGCAAGGCACATGAATGGGTTTCCCAGGGGGCTACGCGCTTGCATGTGGTTGATCTGGACGGGGCTGCCTGCGGGAAAATTGTGAACCTGGACATTATCCGAGAGATTGCCCAGGGATTGCTGGTACCGGTGCAGGTTGGCGGAGGGGTACGAAGTATTGAAGATATTGAGAGCCTTTTTAAAGCCGGGGTTGACCGGGTTATTTTGGGGACATCTGCTGTAGAAAATCATGAACTTGTAAAAGAAGCCTGCCACCGTTTCAATGATTCAATAATTGTTGGTATTGATGCACGGGATGGAAAAGTGGCAATCAGGGGCTGGCAGCAGTGTACTGGAGTTACTGCGGTTTCTCTGGCGAGGGACATGATACGTCTGGGAGTCAGGCGTTTTATTTATACTGATATCAGCAGGGACGGAACGCTGACCGAGCCGAATTTTTGTGCAGTATATGAGCTGCTGGACAGTATTCGCACTCCGGTGATTGCATCAGGGGGTGTTTCCCGCCCGATTCACTTGAAAGTATTAAAACAGCTCGGTGCTGAAGGAGCTATTGTGGGGAAAGCGCTCTACACCGGTGATATAAATTTGAAACAGGTGCTCGACAATATAGGGTGATAAGCCTTAATCAGAATACAGGAGATAAAAATTGAGCGAAACATTAAAACTTAAGCTGGATGCGAATGGCTTGCTGCCAGCCGTAATCCAGGATGACAAAACCGGTGATGTATTGATGCTGGGTTACATGAACCCGGAGGCAGTTAAACTGACCCTGGAATCTGGAGAGGTTTGGTTTTACAGCCGCAGCCGGCAGGAAATGTGGCACAAGGGAGCTACATCCGGCAATCGTCTGATTGTCAGGGATGTCATGATTGATTGTGATAACGATACAATTTTGGTAAAAGCCTCACCAATGGGGCCGGTTTGCCACACCGGGGCGCAGACCTGCTTCTTCACCGGTCTCAGCAAAGAAAAGCTGGGCATCTAGACTTTTTCAGATACGGCAGGACCGTTCTCCTGCCGTATTACTTCTTCCAGAGCGGCTACTGCTACTTCAACCTGGCCGTCATCCGGTTGCCCGGTGGTCAGGCTTTGCAGCCACATGCCGGGCGCAATTACTATCCTTGCCAGTGGGTTGGACATATGGCGGGAGCACAGCTGCGTAATTTCATAGCCCAGAGCTGCGATAACCGGCAAGAGCAGGATGCGTGTAATTATCATAATCCACAGAACCTGTTTTCCCACCAGGCTGAATACCAGTATTGCCAGTATCATCACCGATAGCAGGAAGGCAGTTCCGCAACGGGCGTGGGCAGTGGAATATTTCTGGATGAATTCTGCTTTCAATGGCTCGCCGTGTTCATAGGCATTGATGGTTTTGTGTTCTGCCCCATGGTAGGAAAATACTCGCCTGATATCTGACATGGTCGATATTATTTTAAGGTATAAAAGGAATATCGCCAGGCGAATTATACCCTCGACCAGGTGGAAAAGGATGGATGATTCGATTACCGAATCCAGAAAGTTGGTAAGAAGCAGGGGAAGTACGAAAAACAGGGCTATTCCTAAAATAAATGAAACCGCCATTATTACCCATGTCCAGGCAGACGAAATTTCCGACTTGGGTTCGCCATCGGTCCCCTCTTCTTCCAGGGCTACATTAGCCGACCACGAAAGGCTGGAAAGGCCCAGAACAAGAGACTCTATCAGAACTATAACACCGCGGATAAACGGGGTCCGCCTCAATCTGCCTGTGTATATACGCGCCAGTTTCTGAGACCGGATTACGATCTTGCCCATTGGGTTGCGAACAGCGGTTACCGCCACGTCCTTCCCGCGCATCATTACGCCTTCCATTACTGCCTGTCCGCCATAGTGTACTATGCATTTACCCATAATCATTTCCTATTAAAAAGGGCGGCTTTTTGTATACGCCGCCCTTTTTAGTGAGGTATATATGCCCCTAACTCTTAAGGTTATATCGCTGCTTGAAGCGTTCAACCCGGCCGGCAGTATCAACAATACGCTGCTCACCGGTATAGAACGGATGGCATTTCGAGCAAAGCTCGACTTTGGTTGTCTTTCTTACTGAGCCAGTGGTGATGACGTTGCCACAGGAACAGATCACCTCTGCATCTTCATAGTATTTGGGGTGTATTTTTTCTTTCATTCTAATTAGACCTCACGCTGGCCTGGCGGCGAGTTTTATCATAAGGTTCAAAGATAACCCTTCCGTCTATAAGGGCATAAAGAGTATGGTCCCTGCCGAGGCCGACATTTTCCCCGGGGTGAATTCTGGTGCCCCTCTGCCTGACTATTATAGTTCCGGCGGTTACCTGCTCTCCGGCAAAACGCTTCACGCCCAGCATCTTGGGTTTTGAATCACGCCCGTTACGGGAAGAGCCGCCTCCTTTTTTATGCGCCATCTTGTGTCTCCTCTGTGCTGGCCCCGGAGTTCGTTCTGGCAGTTTTTGCTTTTAGCTCCGGAACGTCAATTCTTTCTACTGTGATGTTGGTAAAATGCTGGCGGTGCCCCATCTTATTGGAGTAGCGGGTCTTTGACTTGTAGCGGTAAACCAGAATTTTTTTGCCGCGGCCATGGTTATTTACCCTGGCAAAGACTTTGGCTCCGTTGATAGTAGGACTACCAACCAGGATTTTATCACCCTCACCGACAAGCAGTACCCTGTCCAGCTCAACAGTGCTGCCTTCTTCAACGGCCAGCAATTCAACATTGAGACTGTCCCCGGGAACTACGCGGTGTTGTTTTCCACCTGTTTCAACTATAGCGTAAATTGTTCCAGCCCTCCTTGATTACAAACAACCAATAATTCTATCAATTGGTTTTGGTTGGTGTCAAATTAAAAAACTATCAGGGTGTTTATTGTTGCCCCATTATTTCCAGTTAAGGTATAATTCAACAAAACAATATTAAATACTGATAAGTAAAAACTGTTCCCATGCATGTACTAAACCTTTCTGAGTTCGCAGTGCATGATACCATAAACAAGCCGATTCGAGCTATGCGCCGTTAATCAAATGATTTTAACAGGAGGAATAATGAGTAAGACAATCAAGGGTACCCAAACAGAAAAGAACCTGCTGGCGGCTTTTGCCGGAGAATCACAGGCCAGAAACCGTTATACATTCTTTGCCAGTCAGGCCCGTAAAGAGGGGTATGAGCAAATTGCCAGTATTTTTACTGAAACGGCCCAAAATGAAAAGGAGCACGCTGAGATATTTTTTAATTATCTCGAAGGCGGGGAAATAGAAATCACCGGATCTTTTCCGGCCGGGATAATTGGTGATACCCTGGCAAACCTTAAAGCGGCTGCCGACGGGGAAAAAATGGAATGGAGCATATTGTATGCCGAGGCGGAAAAAACCGCCCGTGAAGAGGGTTTTGAGGATATAGCAGTCTCATTTAAAGAGATCGCCGAAGTTGAAGAATTTCATGAAGAACGGTACCGCAAGCTGGCGCAGAATATTACCAGTGGCGATGTTTTTAAACGTGACAAACCGGTAAAATGGCATTGCACCAACTGCGGTTATATTCATGAAGGCACAGAAGCGCCGGATGAATGCCCTGCTTGCAAGCATTCCAAAGCCTACTATGAAATACTGCCTGAAAATTATTAGGAAATAACAGCCTTAACCAAACCAGGAAGCCCTGCTTGAGCAGGGCTTCCTGGTTTGCCGGTATAAAAAAAGCAAAAATGACCGCCGGTTTCCGGTTGGACAGCACGATTTCACATTTGGTTACGGTTCAGGCATCTGGTAACTTTTTTAAGATAGATGCGTTAAGATATGTTAACATAGATTTTACGGACTGCTATCGGGCAATAAGTAAGATACTCTAACTGACAGGCGGCTATCACTATGAATTTGAAAAAATACCTGAAATTCAATCCGGTTCATTGGGGGCTCATACTTTTTCTGGTTACTCATGTACTTGTTTTACTTGTAGTAACCCGTATGGACCCGTTTTTCGAAGAGCAGGATATTTACGTTCCCAGCCAGCCGTCCGGGGATGTTATCTGGTGGCCGGGAGAAATAACTACCCCATCCGGTGAAATAGTTGAGGCGCCGGCATACTCATCTGCCGGGCCGGTGATCATTTATATTGTAGCCGTAGCGGTTATTCTGGGGCTGGTGCTCTTTTTTATCCCTCTCTGGGCACTGAAAATACTTCTGAGAGTGTTGTTTGCGGCATTGTTTGGGTGGGGGGCATTTGTGATCAGTGTATTTTACCTGCCTTATCAGGCGGCAAT
>JAQWDO010000054.1 GCA_028705415.1 Dehalococcoidales bacterium | reverse complement strand
ACAAGAAGCAATCGTTTGCCGCGCTTGCGGAATCCTTGATCGCCACATTACACAGCACCGCCTTTATCCCAGCCGGTGCGCCGAATACAGTCGAGAGGTCAATGAGCGTCTTACTCGTTGTGCTGAACGCGTCACCGTCCCAACTGGTCGAAGTCAGGGGTGTGGTAAGAAATACGGGTCTGCCGATAAGCGAACTGTCTACTTGCTCCACCCGCTTCAAACGTTCCACCTCACGTTTGAGTTTGCCGATCTCGTCAATCAGGCGTTGTTCGTTATTCAAGTTCACCTCGCAAACTTATGTCTATCGTTTCGCCCCCTTCCGCTGCGTAATTGATCGCCACGCTTGCCACATGGCAGTCAATCGCTGTGTTGAACGCTTCTACGCTTACCACATCGCCGAAGTCATAATCTCTGCCGAATTGCATTCCAGGCGTGTCGATCAACTTGCCAGTCATAACCACTTTCGGCTTGTTATCAGCCAGAACCGCGTAAGCGTCCGAATCCACTTTGTCGTTGGAATCCTGATTCCTGGCATCGGCAAACAACTCTTTGCGGTTGTACGGATAGCCTTTCCCGATCCTCGCACTGTCTGATACTTCTTTGATGTAACGATCCGCGCCTTCGCCTTGACCGCCGCAATAAACGTAATTGCGCTCTTCACCGTGATATGTGCCCAATTTTGGATCTTCGAGATTGCCGTAGATTTCACCTACCAGCCTCACGTCACCGGAAGTCCGGCTGTGATTCGTGCCGCGCTGCCCGATGTAAGTGCGAAACTCGAATGTACCAACGCCTGTTCGTACCATATCGAACACGGTATAAGTGCCCTGCTCTGTTGCGCTTCCGGCAATATCCTTCACTGCCTCTAATACGTTCTGCCAGCCAACGCCCCGATATAACTCGACCGACTGGCTCACGTTAGGTTGCACGCTCACGCCCGGAATGATCCGCTCCGGTGAAGTGGAATGCGCGTCAATCAATTCGTTCCTGACAATCGCTTTCATAATGTTGTCGGCGTAACTTTCCAGCTCCGCCCTTGTACCGCCCGGTGGGTCTGCCACAATTCTTGTATCCAGCAGGAAGTTCAGATCCTTTGCGTACACGGCGACAAGGTGCTGCCCGCCCTCGCTGTAAAATTCCCAGTCCTGAACGAAGTAAGCGGTTTCACCGAATAGCCTTGATACCCCGTGAGTTTCACGCCACACTTCCAGGTATTGACCGACCTTGAAACTGTCAGTATTGAATCCGTGCGATGGCAAAGTCATTACCAGTGCCCCGACCTCGTTCTCAGTTCTGACAATCGACAGCGACTTGAACGCTTGCAGAACGCCAATCCTTACAAGGTCGGGTGAGTACCAGTCCACCTGGTAACGCATTAATACACCGCCCCTTCAATCGACCAGTATTTCGGTTTCCAGGTGATGTACACTTTCGTTTTGTTCACGTCAAACCCGGTCGGAATAAACACGCCGATAGAGTTTGCGCCCGGCTGCATAAACCAGTTGCCAATGTCCGAGCCGGCGTTCAGATAGCGCCATACTGAGCCTCTGCCGCTCCAGCTCGACTTCATTGTCAGCGCAGTCGGGTCCAGGTGCAGCGTGATCCGTTCACCGTCAAGCAAAGTAAGCCCGTCGAAGGTTATCTTTTGCCCGGTGGAAAAGTTGGATATTGACTGAAGCGTGCCCGGTCCAACGATCGCCACTTCCGGGTACGTGTTTGCGCTGCCTGTGCTTGTGGCGGTTTCGTAGATGATATTGGCCGGCTGCGTGCACACGGCTTTGATGCCGCTTGATGTGCTGTTGAAGCCACCGCCAAGATAGAGATAACCGTCTGAAGTTTTGCAGATTGCTGTTGCCCAAACCGTTCCTCCTGTTCCTGGTAAATCAATGTCAAGTGGTTGAAATGCGCCGCCCTTGCTTACCACAATCTGGTCGGATAGGGTTACATTGCCGGCTCTTTTGAATTCCCCAGCCAGGTAAATGTCGCTGTTCGGGTCGCAATAAACCTTCCTGACAATGCCGTCAACTCCGCCCGCTTGTAACGCGCCCCAGTTTGTGCCGCGCCACGCTGCCACAAAATCAGCGTTTGGGTCGCCGCCGGCATTGCTGAACGCTCCGCCGATCACGATCGTGCCTTGTGGATTGGTATCGATCGAATAGACAAATCCGAGCGGGTTCAGTTCAGACGCGCCGTGCTCTGTGAAACTGTGGAAGGCTGTACCGTCCCAATAACAGATGTAATCGCCGGCTGTACCGGTTGCTTTTTGGAACCCGCCGCCGATAACCAGGATACCGCTGTGGATAAATTTCATGGCATTGACAAAGCCGCCATCCAACCCGTTCGCAAGTGGCGCCCACGCGCTTCCGTTCCAGTACGCGATGTATTTGCAATTTGCGTTACCGCTAATAGATCCAAATTGGCCGCCGATGTAAATCACGCCTTCCGGTGAAATCGCGATAGATCTGACCCCGTTATCAATGCCGCCGCCCAACGAACTCCAGGTGTTGGTCGATACTGTGTATTTTGCAAAGTAATCAGCAGTGGGGTTGCCGGCAAGGTTCTGGAAAGACCCACCTGCGTACAAATTACCAGCCGCGTCAAATTCCATGCAACGAAATTCAGAAATCGTCGCGCCGGTGTTGGCATTACCAACCGCTTCCCATTCTTGATTGACCTTGCTCCACCTCGCGATTCCTGCTGTGCCGGTAACCGTCGTTGCGCCGTTCTTTACACTGGTGAAACCGCCGCAAACATAAATATCGCCATTCGGTGCTTCTTTGATGTCATTAATCATGCCGCCCACAATTCCCGCCATCGGATTTACATATACGCCACCACCAGCGTGCGTTACCCACGAGCCGTTCGGGTCTCTTCGCACTATGTAATCTGCGACAAACTCAACCTTGTAATCCAGCGTTGTACCGTTCTTGAACGCGCCCTGCAGATGCCCGTCCAGCACGGTGAACGTGAGCACGTCCTCTTGATGGGTCGGGCTGTTAGGCGGGTCGGTGTGACAGGTTTCCAGCACGCACACGATGTCAACCGGGTCGCTTGCCTCGTTCCCGTCCACGTCATAACCCTGATACCGGATCACCAGCGGTTGGTCGTAACTGGTATAGTCAGGACGTAGCAGGTTCAGCAGCGCCTTGCGCTTCTGCTGAATCTCATCTAGCGTGTCACCGTAGTATTGCAGAGCCAGGCTGAATTGCCGTGACTGGCGAATGTGCTTTTGATACAAGCTCCCGCCTGTGACGATCGGAGTTGTGACCTGCTCGAACGGACCCATACCTAATCCGTAAGCGCCAACAATATCGGCATAAGTGGCAATGTCAACCAGCGCCCCACCGTGCCTTGTAAGCGGGTTGCGCCATGATACCGAACTGCCAGCCGCGCCTTCCCAGCCGTACTCCGGGGAGTCGTCAATGTAACCCAGCCCGCGCTCGTAACCGTAAATCCAGGTGGTCGCCTTGACCGCCTGCTCAAACTGGAATCCGTCAACCCAGAATGCGCTTGTGCTTGCCACACTATCCCTGACCACATAGAGCCGGTAATCGGTCTTTGTTTCGGCTGCGGTATGCGTGACGCTTATTCTCTGCCAGTTTCCGGTTGCGGTGAATGTGGTAGTCGCTTTCGCTGTTCCTGCTGAGTTAGCAATATAAATGCGCATCGCCTGACTCTTAACGCCCTTCACGTCAACGCTGAACGCATAAGCCAATCCGCTCGTCACACTCACGGTCGAGTAAAACACGCCGCTTGCTATGTTAGTTTGTGGCGTGATTTTCAAACAGGAGGAGCCGCGCCGGGTGTAGGTGTCGTCCAACGCCATAGAGCCGTTGTAATTCGTATACCCGGTTGTGGCAGCGTAAGGATGCGGGTTGGTGACGTAGTTTCTGCCAGCCTGCGGTTGCACAATGTAAAACTTGTATAAGTCAATTGCCATTAGAAATTGCCTCCGTAAGCCCGTAGCAGATCAAAAGTGGCTGCGACATCCTTACTCGGACTGCCTCCGCCTTGAACGTTCAGGTTGTAGGTATTGCCGCCCTTTTGCGACCCGGTATTGTTCACGACCTGGCTCAACACGTTGGCAAGCCGCTCATAGTCGATTTCACTTCCGCCTGACTTGCCTTCCACCAGTGCGCGGGATAACGCCCGCTCTGCTTCCGCTCTGCTCAAAATGTAGCCGTCCTGCGATGGTATGAACAACTCGCCTCGATAGCCGTACTCCTGCCAGCCGTACGGATTGCCAGCATAAACGTTGCCGCCTACGGCATTAGTCGTTCCTTTTGAAGGAAGGTAGGCGGTTGTGTAATAAACGCTTGCGTATTTGTTAGGTGGACTCCAACCAGTCACATCGTCATCATTTAGCCAGGCTTCAACCATCAACCGTTTCGGCTTTGGCTCGTAGTTGTCAGCTTCTGAAGAATCAACCTCGAAAACAATGTTTCCTGTCTTCGGATCTATCGTTAGGCTATTTATATAGGCGATAGCGTTACCGTATGCCTCCATAGCCGCGTCCGCAGCTTCCCTGCTTACCAGTCCCATATTGACAGCCATATCAAAGTATGCGCCGGCTTCTGCTTCAGTCACGCCTCCAACGGCGATAGTGGCCATCATCATATCGAGCACGACCTGGTTTGCCATGTCAGCCATCGCCTGTTTCAGCGCGTCAACTTTTGCCTTCGCCTCATCGTATTTTTCAGAACCGATGGGATTATTCGCCATGATGGTTTCTTGCTCAACAATATCTTCAAGCGTTTTGTCGTACTGTTTCGCAAACGAGATCATCCCGGAAAAGTTTTTTGTCAGGCTGGTAACGTCCGCAAGTTCCGCCTGGATTTTGGCTTGACGTTCCATTTCAGCATTCAGCGCGTTTTGCTCTGCGACCTGTTTAGCTATTGCCGCCGTAGCCGCTGAAGCACCACCTGCCAACTCATAATTCGAGGTAGCAAAATCATCCGTTCCTTCAGTAGCCTGCTTGATCTGCTTCTCAAGTACGGCTATCATCGCGGCGTTATCCAGGAAGAAGGTGTAGTCGCTTTGTCCGCCCCTCACAGCCGCGTCATAAGCCGCCTGCATCTCGGCTGTAATGAGCATCATATCCCGCGCCTGTTCCCAGATTTCACGACTCTTTTTTACATCTGCCTTATCATTAAACACAGCCGCCCAATAATCAGCCCACCAGCTCGTAGCATCGGCAAGGTCGGATTTCACCGCGTCAAAGTAGTTCTTTTGTGCCGCGCTCAATTGTTCCCACTTGCCCGCGTTATCAACCGCCAAACCGCCCGTTGCTTCCAATAATCCTTTCGAGCTTTCCAGTACGCCGTTCAATAACGCCTGTGTTTTTTCGGCTTTCGATAATTCCTCAGATGTTTTACCTATTGAATCCGCATAAGCTTTGTAGCGCGCCTCTGCGTCAACAACAATACCCAAGTTATCGAGAATTAGGGGTGAAGCGCGTCCGATACCAGTGACAATGTCGTTGAAAGCCTGCGTTGTAGATAATCCCATCGCCCGCCCGCGCAAGGCGGCGACTTCCATTAATTGCGAGAGTTGCCCTGCGTCTGCGCTCACGCCTAACATCATCGCCCGTGAAGCCGCTTGCATCAAGTCAAAGTCGCTTACCATTCCCTGACTTGCGCCGCGCAAGGCTTCCATGATGGCGTCCATATCAGCGCCCAACGAATCAGCAAGTGAGCCAGAAGCCTCCTCCATTCGCTGAAAAGCCGCGCCTTCCTGTGCTGCGTCCGATAGCAACTTAACGGCACCGGCAGCCGCTCCAATTGCCGCAGCCGCGCTCAAGCCAACCTGCCATGCTGCCGATAAGCCAGCACCGACTGCTTTCAAGCCGCCTTCGGCATTCTTTCCAGCAGTACCCAGACCTTCAATGTCTTTCTTGACTTTGGAAATGTCACCACTGGCTTTATTCAGCGCACTGATTACGATTTTCAGATCAGCCATTGCTATCTCTCAATTCTTCCACCCACTCGATGATGTTCCATACCGCTTCATTCTCACGTTTCCACTTTGCCGTTCCGCCCGGCTGGTTGCCCTGATTCTGCCAGACCTGATACGCCCGGTAGACGTTCACGACCTTGCGCATTTTGGCTAACAACCCAGCCGGTTGTTCCCACACGCCGCCGCTCACAGGAAGCGACTGGTAT
>JAQWDO010000053.1 GCA_028705415.1 Dehalococcoidales bacterium | reverse complement strand
GGCTGGATGGATTGGTGACCTCAAGCGCAACCTGAGCTTCTCCAATTGCATCCAATACTTCTGACAAATACTTGTTGTTGAAGGCGATTTTCGCTTCCGGCCCCTGAACGGTTACATCTATTTCGTTGGTATCCTCGCCCAGTTCTTCAGCTTTTGCAGATACTGTCATTTTTCCTGGTACCACATCACTGGTGCCGGGAGAAACTACCAGCCGTACAATTCCACTGCCGTCTCTGGCAAAAATGGATGCAATTTTGTTTGCCTGTGAAAACTGCTTCACATCTGCCACAACTCTTGTGCCAAAACTCTGCGGAATAAGCTGTGAATACTGGGGGAAATTGCCCTGTATTAACTGGGAAACCAGCTCTATATCCTTGAGCCGGAATATTATCTGGCTCCTGGAAGGAGATAAAACTATGGTTACCGGCTCTTCCTGTTCTCCGGAAAGCTTTAACAGTTCGGCCAATGTTCGGGAAGGAATTATTGCAGTCACCTTTTGAGCCATTTTATTTTCAAGGGCCATCTTGTAAACTGCCAGGCGGAAACCGTCGGCTGCGGCAAGAGTAAGGGTTTCATTATCAAATTCGGCGTTTACCCCGGTTAGTACCGGCCTTGAATCATCGGCAGCGGCGGCAAAAACTACTTTCCTTATGCCTTTTTTCAAAGAATCTGCATTTACCTGTGTGTTGATACCATCTTCTATATGCGGGATCGGTGGGAAATCCTTGGCATCCACTCCGCTGATTTTAGCTTCCACTCGTGCGCATTTCATTTCCAGTGTTTTTGAATGAGCAGTCAGCGCCATATCCACCCTGTCATTTGGAAGAGAGGCCACAAATTCACTGATGGTCCGGGCAGGGACAGTAATTGCTCCTTCTTCTTCCACTTTGGCCCCGATCCAGCAGGATATGGCCATTTCAAGATTGGTTGCAACCAGCTTGAGCCGCCCCTGGTCGGTGCCAAGATAAATGTTGTTGGTTATTGGCAAGGTGGTTCGGGCTGCAGCAGCCCTGCCCACCAGATTCAAACCTTTATTAAGATTTTCCTGCAAGCACGAAATTTTCATTGTTCACCTCTTCATATCTGTAACCGTGTAGTATACATCAATAAACCACCCCGGCTCAATATAATTGACTAAATTTTCAGGCACTGTAACTATCTGAAACTTTCCAGTAAAACTCTGGCTTTGGCTGCTGCCTGGCCCCGGTGGCTGATCCGGTTTTTTATATCCGAAGATAGTTCTGCCATGGTTTTTCCAAGTTGGGGAAAATAAAATACCGGGTCGTAACCGAAGTTTTTATTTCCGGCAGGCTCAGCGGCAATAAGGCCTGCACATTCACCACTGCATATTTCCACCCGTCCTCCAGGTTCAGCAATAGCAATAACACATTTAAATTTTGCGGTTCTGTCTGTAAGCGGTGTGTCTTTCAATCTCTCAAGTAACAGGGCATTTCTTTCAGAATCACTGATGCCCCTTCCGCCAAACCTGGCGGATTTGATGCCGGGTTCTCCACCAAGCGCATCGACCTCAAGTCCTGAATCATCGGCAAGGGTCAACAGTTTGGTCTTGAACGCCATTGTGCGCGCTTTAATGATGGCGTTTTCTTCGTAGGTGTTGCCATCTTCGTTTGCATCAGAGAGTACGCCCACTTCGGATGGAGAAACAATTTCGAAAGGTATGCCGGAAAGCAAAGTGCAAAGCTCCCTCAGCTTACCGGGGTTTCCGGTGGCAATCAGGAGCTTTGCTTGCATTATATCTAATCCTCCAGGACCTCGAACCTGTCCTTGAGCTTATCCATCACCTGGGGCAGGGTAGTGTATTCCATTTCGTCCAAAGGCAAGCGATGGGGCTCGAAAGGCCCATGCTGGCGCATGATATCCGCCATCAGGTTGGCTTCTCCGCGGGCATTTTCGAAAGAAATGTCCTCGAGCATGTCTTTGGGGCCTACCAGTTCACCATTGGCAATCTGGAACCCGAGGCAAATCACTCTCGGAGGGCCGTCAAAACGGGAAGGTGTGGCATCAGCAACCGAAACCGGCATAAGCGGTCCCATATGGGAACCTCTCATCCAGCCTTCGACAAAGAACGGGTGTGCAAACGGCTCGAGAACTTCTCCGACAGCCGGAAAATTGCCCTGTGCGCGAACGATGCAAACCGGATCGTCTTTACCTACATAGCGCCCTGCCATCAGCGAAAGCTTCTGGGTTGAGGAAGTAGCAGCTATTTCACCGGTGTCGCGGTGGTATACCGATTTTATGCAGTATCTGGAGGGGGCGCCGATTAATACCAGCAGATCGTAGATATCTTCAGGGCAGTTGAATGTAACTTTTTTATGATCTTTAACATCATGTACCTCAAAAGTAAACCCGTTATGCAGGTTCCCGGCGATTACCAGGCCAATTGTGTTGAAAGGATCAGCAAAAATCTTGTAAAGAGGCATATTCCAGGCCCCTGATGAGGTTTTATCCGCCATAAATATTAAAACGCTCTCAGCTTCACGTTCATCAATTTCCATCTCGGCAACGCCAGGCCCCATCCCCTTGATATTGCCAGAGAAAGCATCACTTAACAGATCCTGGCCTGCTCCATGCAACTTGTACCTCTTTGCCACTTCAGTGCATTCTAAAAAGGTATTCCAGGCAAGTTTATGTATAATCTCGCTGCCTTCTCCGTGCTTGTGTGTCATAATCAACTGGGCATCATCGCCGCATTTGGTTACATGATAATCGATAATAACATTGTTCTTTCGGGCATGAAACATCGCCTCCTCGGCTTTTTCCAAAACCTTGGGGTACGAATCGCTGTGGCCAACCCAGCCACCGATATCCGCTTTAATTACGCTAAGGGTAACCTTCATTACTACCTCCTAGTAGTCAAGCCCTTTTCGGGCATTATTTCCTGCGCTCAACCGGTACTTTACCGGCTGCATTTCGGTTACAATATCTGCAAGCTCAAAGAGCCTTGGATCGGCATTACGCCCGGTTAAAACCAGCGATGTTTTTGTTGGGCGGCCTGCGACAATCTTTTCCAGGTCCTCATAAACAATCAGGCCACAATCAAGAGCTGTGTTTACCTCATCCATTATAACAAAATCGTAAGAAGAACTTAACACAGCTGAAGAAGCGCAATCCAGGGCCAGTCTTGCCTGCTCCTTATCGCCATCTTTCAAGCAACCCTTTTTTACCCAACCCGGTTGCCCGAAGCTCTTGATGGTTATCCAGGGGTTTTCTTTGAGAGCTTTTATCTCTCCGTGCTCATAACCAGGACCTTTCATGAAAAATATTACCAGTACTTTCATTTCATGGCCCGAGGCTCGCATTGCCGTGCCTATTGCAGCACTGGTCTTGCCTTTTCCGTCGCCGGTGTATATTACCACACTTCCCGTGGAATTAAATTCAGGCAAAAAACTCCCCTGGATAATTATATTGCAATTAAGGCGATTAAGTTTAACAATCAGGGTAAATCAATGTCAATTAAAACAAGCATTTAATTTCCACGCTAACCATGTTTCTGTCCTTGTTTGCCAATTTGGAAGATAAACATCTAGAATATATACCTTATATGAAAATTATCCGTTTCAGTCACGAAAGCGAAGAGGGATATGGCATAATCGCAGGCAATACCGTCAAGGTACTTTGCGGTACCCCTTTTCCTGATCCGGTTGTAACAGAGCTTTGCCTGAACCTTGAAGAAGTTACCATCCTTGCCCCCTGCGAACCTTCGAAAATTATTGCCATGGGTTTGAACTACCATTCACATGCCAGGGAAATGGATCTCAAGATTCCCAATTCTCCTCTTACTTTTTTAAAACCTCCCACCTCGGTAATCGGTCACGAGGCTCGGATCATCTACCCTTCCTCCTCTGCCCGTGTAGATTATGAAGGAGAACTGGCCGTTGTAATTAAAAAACCGGCCTGGAGCGTCAGCCAGGAGAAGGCTTATGATTATGTACTGGGGTATTCATGTTTCAACGACGTTACCGCTCGCGACCTGCAGCAGCAGGACTCCCAGTGGACCAGGGCTAAAGGGTTTGATACCTTCGCAGCGCTAGGACCATGGATCGAAACCGATCTTGAACCCGGTAATCTGGTAATAGAAACCTGGTTAAATAATCAAATAAAACAGCAAGGTAACACCAGTGACCTTATATATTCAATACCGGAAATAATTCATTTTATTTCCAATGTGATGACACTTATGCCGGGGGATGTTATTGCCACCGGTACACCCGCTGGTATCGGTCCCATGAAACCTGGTGATTGCGTTGAAGTTAAAATCCAGGGAATCGGCACCCTGCGTAATTACGTCGTAACCAACGGCTATCAAGGCTATTCTTAACCCACCCAAGGCTGATAAGGCTTTTTTGGCAAGCACCGAATATCTGTTGGCAGGGTGAAGATTAAAGACAGCGGATCCTCTGGCTGCACAACAAACATTCCAGCTTTGCTTAAATGATTCAACAGCAGTTAAAATAAGATATGAAATATAAAATGCTGGTTCTGGATGTTGATGGGACACTTGTAGATGCAAAAGGAAATATCAACAAGCGCGATATCGAAGCCATTCACAAAGCAACAGAAAGCGGAGTCACCGTTGCTCTGTCCACCGGAAGGGTGACACTTGCCTGTAACAGGGTATTAAAGGAGCTCGATCTCGACGGTTACCACATCTTTTTTGATGGAGCTCTTGTAGTAAACCCGCATACCGGGGATGTTGTTCATTCCAGACCGATAAAAAAGGAAAGTGTGCTGGCAGCCGTTGATCACTGTCGTGAAAAGAATGCCTATCTTGAACTCTATTCACATTCTGCCTTTTATGCCGACAAAGCCAACTGGACTGATGAAATACACCGGTTATTTTTTAATGTCAGTATATCACTGGAAGATCTTGCCAGGGTCGGCCAATCCAACGATATCCTGAAAATGGGAACGATTGCAAAGCACGAAGATGAATTTGCACAGGCTAATGAATTAATGAGCAAGTTCAAAGATGTGCTGCGTTTTTCTATCGCCCGTTCTCCAGCCTTCCCGGGGGTTGATTTTTTTAATATTCTTGACCCGGAAGTATCCAAAGGCAACGCTTTAAAAGTACTTTGTAAATATCTGGGTATACCGGTCGAGCAAACGCTGGCAATCGGCGACGGACTGAACGATATCTCCCTGATTCAATCTGCCGGCCTTGGGGTAGCGATGGGCAATGCCTTTCCGGAAGTAAAAGAAGTTGCCGACCAGGTAACACAAAGCGTTGATCAGGGTGGAGTCAGCCGGGCAATACATAATTATATTCTCTAGCTTATCTTCCGGCTTTTCTGTTACCGCCAGAATTTTGTGAAGTCTTTTTTACTCTCTATGTTATAGGCAATAATATTGTGTAACAGGGCATAGTCCACTTTATCCGTCCATTTGATTCTGAACAATTCCTTTGTGAAAGAATAACCTGCTTGTTCTATCTCTTTTTTAAACAGATCGATAACAGCTGCTTCGGGTGCCGCACCTATATTCTTTCTTTTATCCGTTTTGCCAGCTCCGCATTGATTCCCTTGATTTGCATAATTTGTTCTTTACTTGCTTTTCGAATATTGTCCAGAGAACCAAAATGCTGAATCAGCGCTTTTTTGCGCCCGGGTCCGATTCCCTCAACTTCGTCCAGAAGTGATTCAATGCTTTTTTTACTGCGAATGTTCCTGTGGTAACTTACGGCGAACCTGTGTGCTTCATCCCTTACCCTTTGCAGCAGGTGAAGAGCCGGATTGTTTTTCGTCAATGAAATCGGTTGATTGCGGCCCGGAACAAATATTTCTTCATTTTCTTTTGCCAGGCTCATAAATGCTACGCGCCCGGCAATTTCATCTGAAATGATTCCCAGCACCGCACCCAGCTGCCCCTTGCCTCCATCAATCAACACAAGGTCAGGCAGCGGTCCCCATTCGGAGCTTGTCAGCATATCGCCATGCTTGAACCGGCGGTTAATGACCTCTCGGAGCATTCCGTAATCATCGGGTCCTTCAACTGCCTTGATTCGAAACCGCCGGTATCGGGAAGGGGAGGGTTTGCCATTTTCAAAAACAACCATGCTTCCAACAGCCATTTTCCCACTGAGATTGGATATATCATATCCTTCTATCCTTGCAGGTACATTCTTCAAGTTCAGTTGTGTCTTCAGTTCTTCCAGCGCCCCGGATTGATCTGCATCGTCCCTGATCAGTTTAAACCTGATGCTCTCCAGACCCTGCCTGGCATTTTTTGCCACCATGTCTACCAGCTCTCTTTTCGGTCCCT
>JAQWDO010000052.1 GCA_028705415.1 Dehalococcoidales bacterium | reverse complement strand
AAACCTTTTATAACACTGAAATCACCTACCGGCGCAGTTTGAACCAGCCACCCTTTTCCCGCCTGGCAAGGCTCGTATTTTCACATACCAATGATGAATTCTGCCTGCGTGAAGCACTGAGGCTTATATATGAATTATCGCTTGAATGTGCCAGGATTGGTATAGCCGGGCTTACACTGATAGGGCCGGCTCCTGCTTTCTACCATCGTCTGCGAGGCCGTTACCGCTGGAGTATTATCATCAAAGGTGCCGACCCGAAATCCCTTCTGGATGCCATCAATCTGCCACCCCGCTGGCAAGTTGATATCGACCCGCTGGGCCTCGATTAAAACCAGGTGTTTGCCCCATCCACTGTGTCAATACTGGGTACTCCCCTTTGTCATTCAGAGCGACCCCTTTGTCATTCAGAGCGCAAGCGAAGAATCTCACACGGGTTGTGCTCGTTCATACGGAAACACGGCGTATGTTACAACGAGCACTATTACGGGGAAGATCCTTCGTCGGGCATTCGCCCTCCTCTGGATGACAATTTTTATTGTTTGGCCCTTCTCTGGATGACAGTATGGTATGTGTAATGGAAGGACAAGGCAAGCGCCAATACCCGCTTGAATGGGTGTGTTTACTTGAACCGGCCACTTCTTTAATGTATAGTGTCAAAAGCACCTGATATTATGAAACAAGGAACGTGCTGTGGGGCCTGATCCGGTAAACAGCAGATTATTAGCTGAAATTGAGTCTTTTTTTTCACAAAGCGCTGACAGCGCTTTTATTGTTGGAGGATACCTGCGTGATTGTCTTTTGGGGCGTACTCCGGAAGATATCGATCTGGCTGTTACGGAAGACAGCCTGGTGACAGGCCAAGCTCTGGCTGAGTATCTTCACGGCCACTTTGTGGTTCTGGATTCCGAGAACCACATGGCCAGGATAATCCTCCCTGACACATACCAGAACATTTCAAAAATCAAACACGTGGATCTCAACTTTATTCAGAAAGATATATTTAGCGATCTTGCCCGCCGGGATTTCACCATCAATGCCATGGCAATACCGGTTTCAAAAGCCGCAGGCCTTGCACCAGGCACCGGCATTCCCGATATAATCGACCCCTATCAGGGCTCAGCCGATATTTCACGCAGAACAGTTTCTGCTGTATCCAGCCAGGTATTTGAAAACGATGGGCTCAGGCTGTTGCGCTGCATCAGGCTTTCGCAAGAATTGGGTTTTCAGATTGATGAGAACACGATATCACTGATAAAACAATACAGCCATTGCATACGTAATATTGCCGGCGAACGTGTGCGTGAAGAACTGCTCAGGCTGTTCAAGCTTGGCAGTACCGGAAACACTGTAATAGAACTGGATAGACTGGGAATCCTGGAAGGCATCGTGCCTGAGCTTATTCCCTGCAAAACCACCCAGCAACCTAAAGAACACCATTGGGATGTATTCGGTCATTCAGTTAAATGCATAGACGCAGCTGACTTCTTGCTCAGAAGGGGGGAATGGCCATATGCGGACAATAAAGCCAGGGAGCTGGCGCCCTGGAATAACCACCTCCAGGACTACTTTGAATCCCAGGTATCTGCCGATTCCAACCGCCGCCAGTTGTTAAAAATTGCAGCCCTGCTCCATGATATTGCCAAACCGGATACCCGCACTATCACCGAGGACGGGCGAATACGTTTTTATGGACACCCGGCTCAGGGAGAACCAATCACCCACAGTATACTTACCCGCCTGCGGTTTTCGGCCAAAGAATGCAGGATGACAGCCGGTTTGACCAGGCACCATCTCAGGCCGGTACAGATGAACCAGAGAGGACAGCTGCCAACGGACAGGGCTATTTACCGCTACCTGCGCGATACCGGGGATATTGCTGTTGATACACTTTTCTTGAGCCTGGCAGACCACCTGGCCGCACGTGGTCCAGCGCTGGAACCCGGGTTTTGGGCAGATCACTGCCGCATTGCCACCATGGTAATAGAAAAACTTGAGGAAATGAAGAAGAGTAAAAAAGCCCCGGGCTTGATTAACGGACACGATTTATTGGATAATTTTAAGCTGTCACCCGGGCCTGTTATAAAAACCATACTTGCAGCAATTGCAGAAGCCCAGGCAGTGGGAGATATCACAAACCGCAGCGAGGCGTTGGGCCTTGCCCGGGAAATAATAGAAAAACTAGACCTGCCCACGGTTGATAGCCACGATTACCGGCAGGGCAAGGGTATAATAAAACCATAAATAAGAAGGTTAAGTGCAAATGACCCGAAAAAACATTATCGCATCCTCGGTTATACTGATTTTTTTTGTACTGGCTGCGTTGATCGTATTCCCGCTGGGTAACGGAGTGCTTTTCTCCAGAGAGGTTGAGCTGGGGCTGGATCTCCAGGGCGGCCTGCGCCTGGTATACGAAGCTGATCTTTCCGGCGTTACCGATGGCAGCGAGGATGAAATCCTGGAAGGGGTAGTTGCAGTCATCACCAATCGCATCAATCCCCTTGGAGTTTCCGAACCTCAAATCGAAAAACAGGGAGAGGACCGGATTGTAGTCAGTCTGCCCGGGCTTTCAATAAGCGATGTAGAAAAAGACCGCATTGGGCGCACGGCACTGCTCGAATTCCGGGAGTATAAAGACGCAGATGGTGACGGCGAAAAAGAATGGGTTCCAGCTACCGGTGAAATCGATGGAGAACAAAAGACTCTCAATTCCAGTTATTTTAAAGCAAACACCTATGCCGCCACTGATGATTTTGGAAGAATAATATTGGTATTTGAATTCAATGAGGAAGGCGCCAAGCTTTCCGAGCAAATAACCGGCCGTATGATAGGACAAAGACTGGGCATTTTCGAAGGTGACCAGCCGTTACTGGGAGACGACGGTCAGCCCATTGCCCCCACGGTTGAATCAACCATTTCCAACCGCGGGCAGATTACCGGCCTTAGTGTTGGCGAAGCCACTACTCTCTCACAGCAATTAAATGCCGGACGACTGCCCGTTCCGCTGGATGTTATTTATGAGCAAACTGTTTCACCTACCCTGGGCTCGGATTTTGTTGACCTGAGCCTTAAGGCCGGAATAATCGGCCTGGCACTGGTAATGCTGTTTATGACTCTCTACTACAAAATACCGGGGTTGGTGGCTTCGCTTGCTCTGTTATTCTATGCTGCGATCACCATGGCCCTGTATAAGCTGATACCGGTAACCCTGACACTGGCAGGTATCGGAGGTTTTATTCTGTCTATTGGTATGGCGGTGGATGCCAACGTGCTTATATTCGAGCGCATCAAGGAAGAATTACAGGCAGGCAGAACCCTTGGGTCAGCCATAGAAGCCGGGTTCAACCGCGCATGGTCAGCCATCCGGGATTCAAACATAACCACTTTTATCGTATGCGCCATCCTTTTCTGGGTAGGTTCCTCTGTTGCAGCCGGGGCTTCCGTTCAGGGGTTTGCATTAACCCTGTTTGTAGGGGTTGCAGTCAGCATGTTTACCGCAATTGTGGTAACCCGCACTATTATGCGGCTTTTTATAGGTTCTAAAATATCTGCAAATAAACGGCTGTTCAGCCCTTATCTGGGAGGCGAAAAATAATGATAGACCTGGTCGGAAAACGTTTTAAACTTTTTGCCTTCTCGGCTGTTATACTACTTGTTTGTGTTGTAACTCTGGCCACGAGTGGCTTGAAAATGGGCATTGATTTTTCCAGCGGTTCGGAACTTGCCCTCGGCTTCGAAGAAGAAGTCGCGCTGGATGAACTCAGGGAAGAACTATCTATAATAGGCTATGACAATGCTATCGTTCAGGTTACCGGTGAGGGTGATTTTCTGATCCGCACCTTCACCCTGGAAGCTGAAGAAAAAGCCTCCCTCGAAGCTGCGCTGGAAGAAAGATTTGGTAACCTGGAAGAACTCTCTTTTGAAAATGTCGATCCGGTTATTGCAAGGCAAACCGCCAGAAACGCCGCCATCGCCGTGGCTGCAGCTGCGGTTGGCATCATGCTGTATATCACCTGGGCTTTCCGCCGAATGCCAAAGCCCTTTCATTATGGAACATGCGCAATTGCAGCGCTGGTTCATGACCTGCTGATAGTTATCGGTATATTTGCGGTTCTTTCCATTCCCATGGGGCTGGAAGTTAACCTGATGTTTATAACCGGCGTGCTCGCCGTTCTTGGCTATAGCGTGAATGATACAGTTGTAATCTTTGACCGTATCCGGGAGAACCGCCTCAATAACCCCAACAGTGATTTTGCACTTATCGTAAACCGGAGCCTGGTAGAAACAATGACCCGTTCTTTAAATACTGGAGTCACTACACTGGTGGTAATTTTGGCACTGCTGATGTTTATAGGATCTACCATCTTAAACTTTGCAATCATAATGTTTATTGGTGTTCTGGTTGGGACTTATAGCTCCATATTCATCGCAGCAACCCTGCTGATAGTATGGGAGAAGAAAGAATGGAAACGTTTTATTCCCTGGTTAAACCGCGGCGAGGCTAAAGTATAGTGGCCAAACCAGAATAAATAAACCAGCCGCCAAATCCGGCCAAAAACAGGCTGTTTAGAACAAAAACCCACAACTGGACTTTCCCTCCCCACCAGTTGTGGGTTTTATATACCAGGCCGGATACAGTTGATAACCAAACCAGATCGCACAACCAGTGTACAATCATAAAACCGATCAGCGCCGCAGCCCCGAAGGGGATGACTTTCATGATCAGCATGCTGCCAAGGGTTGCCCACCATAGAAGAAAAAATGGGTTCAGTACGCTCATGACCATACCGGCAACAAACGCACTATAAGGCACATCCCGTTTTTCGGTTACAACCTCATGGCGCGCCCGGTACATGCTGATTGCCAGGTAAATAATCATTGCGCCTCCGGCAAGGCTAAGTACCACCTGAACAATCTGGTTTTCAAAAAAACGGGCAAAGCCGAAATATATCAGCAAGATTACCGGCACTTCTACCACTGCATGGCCAATGGACAACCACGCCCCGGCAAACGGGGTTTTGTAACTTTTAGCCAGTGTTACGGCAAACATTGGCCCCGGCATCATGACTCCGGAGAGTGATACAAAAATTACGCTTCCATATAATGCTAAAAGTTCGGGCATTTTATTACTGCAGGCTGACAAGCATATCTATGTTATTTCCCGTTATTATACATTCTTGAAATCTGGATAACTAATTCCGGAACTGTAACCTGACTATTACCAGGCTTTGACATACAGGACGGATTGGGTATATTATTCTAGTCAAACTGAATAACCAAAGGCTGAGAACAGGGTTAGTAGATTCGAAAACGGGAATCCAGAGAGCCGGTAATGGTGGAAGCCGGTTTCTACGCTCGGGTTGAATGGGCCTGGGAGCTGCCAACCGAAAGCTTTACAGCAAGTAGGCCTGGACGCAAAGAGGAGCGTTATCAAACCTCAGGGTATCGGGCTTATGCCCTGTATCTGAAAGAGATGGCTTCTATAACTGGAAGCCAAGAAGGGTGGCACCGCGGGATAGCCTCCTGTCCCTTCACGGACAGGAGGCTTTTTGTTTGCCTTAAACTAACCGGGGAGGAAGAAAATGAGCGAAAAAACAACCAAACGCTGGCCCATTGGGGCCATGAATATTTTGTTACTGCCAGGCATTTTGAATTTAACAGACAATAAAAATTAAAACAGGAGTATAACAATAAAAGTGAAAAGGATTCTTACCATATTATCCATGGTTCTTATATCAACTATGTTGGTATCCGGCTGCGATTCCGGTACCAACACCAGCTATGTAATTGGCATCGGGCAGTTCGGTCCTCATGGATCACTGGATAACTGCCGTGAGGGCTTCCTGGCAGGCCTGGAAGAAGAGGGCATTATAGAAGGCGATAACCTCACCGTGGATTATCAGGATGCCAACTTCGATGGCGGAACCTCAAACCTTATAGCCCAATCGTTTGTTTCCAAGAGAGTTGACCTGATCTGCGCAATCGCCACTCCAATGGCACAGGCAGCTTTTAATGCCGCCGAAGGTAAAGATATCCCGGTGATTTTCACCGCAGTTACCGACCCGGTGCTTGCCCAAATCAATACCGGCAATATTACCGGAACCAGTGACATGCTTCCGGTGGATGCACAACTGAATCTGATCCGGGATTTGATGCCGAATGCTACCAAAATCGGGATTCTTTATACCACCAGTGAAGTTAATTCAGAATCCGCAATTGCGGTTTATGAGGAACTTGCCACCGGCTACGGGTTTGAAATTGTAAAATCAGGCATAAGTGTAGCAGCAGATATCCCGCTGG
>JAQWDO010000051.1 GCA_028705415.1 Dehalococcoidales bacterium | reverse complement strand
AAATGACAATTCAAACATTACCTGATACATGGGAAAAAACCTAACTTACCAATACAGCCCGGTCTATCCTGGAAAAAAGATATCTCCACCAGACAGACAACCAGCCGGCTGAAACTCCCGAGGAAATGTTTTTCCGCGTGGCTTCGGTGGTGGCAGGCGTTGAGAAACAATACGGGAAAAGCCGGAAGGAAATAGCGGAAATTACCCGGTCTTTCTACAGAATGATGGCAAGTCTGGAATTTATGCCGAACTCTCCGACACTGATGAATGCCGGAAGGGACCTGGGGCAACTCAGCGCCTGTTTTGTACTGCCGGTAGATGACTCCATGGAAGCCATTTTTGATGCCATCAAGCATGCTGCCATAATCCACAAGTCGGGAGGGGGAACCGGGTTCAGCTTTTCCCGTTTGCGGCCCAAAAACAGCACTGTCCGTTCTACCGGAGGGGTTGCCTCCGGCCCGGTAAGCTTTATGAAGGTTTTCAATGCCGCTACCGAAGCGGTGAAACAGGGCGGCACCCGGCGCGGAGCGAACATGGGCATATTACGGGTTGACCATCCGGATATAGAAGAATTTATCCGCTGTAAAGAAGATAACAGTGAAATTACCAATTTTAATATATCAGTTGGAATTACCGGTGAATTTATGAATGCTCTGGCAAACGGGGGAGATTACGATCTGGTAGACCCCCATACCAGGAGGCCGACTGCCCGGCTTTCGGCAGCCAGTGTATTCGAGCAGATAGTAGAATACGCATGGAAAAACGGCGAACCGGGTGTAGTATTTCTTGACCGTTTGAATCAGGATAACCCGACTCCTTCCCTGGGAGAAATAGAAGCTACCAACCCCTGTGGGGAACAGCCGCTTTTCCCCAACGAGGCCTGCAATCTGGGATCTATAAACCTCAAGGCTATGGTCAAACAAGAATCCGGAAGGGCTGTAATCGACTGGGAACACCTCGCAAATATAACCCGTCTGGCGGTCCGGTTTCTTGATGATGTAATCGATGCCAATAATTACCCGCTTGAAGTCATTGAATCAGTAGTTAAAGGAAACCGCAAGATTGGGCTGGGAGTAATGGGTTTTGCCGACATGCTCATCATGCTTGGTATTGCATATGACTCGGAGGAAGCGGTAGCCTGTGCCGAGAAAATAATGAGCTTTATTCAGTCTGAAGGCCGTCTGGAATCGGAGCGCCTGGCAAACGAAAGGGGCACCTTCCCGAATTATGAACACTCTGTTTATAGAAACTCAAGACCAATGCGCAACGCAACCGTTACAACCATAGCTCCAACCGGAACTATATCAATGATTTGCAGCGCTTCCAGCGGTGTTGAACCCATTTTTGCCGTCGCCTATACCAAAACAGTACTGGACGGAACAGCTTTTGTTGAGATAAATCCATTATTCCTGGATTATGCAGAAAAGTACGGTTTTTATTCAGAAGGCCTGAAACAGACAATTGCCGGGAGTGGCTCGGTACAGGGGCTGCCGGACGTGCCGGCCTGGATTCAACAGGTTTTTGTTACCGCCCAGGAAATTGACCCCAAATGGCATATTCAGATACAGGCCGCTTTTCAGAAATATACTGACAATGCTGTTTCAAAAACCATTAACTTCCCGCATACAGCAACCCGTGATGATATAGCTGAGGCATACCTGCTGGCATATGAACTGAATTGCAAAGGCTTGACCGTCTACCGGGACGGCAGCCGGGATGAGCAGGTCCTTTCCAGGGGTACAGACAACAATAAAAAAGGCGGTGCCGCTGTCAGCCAAAATACAATTCCCGCCAGCGGAATCCAGCCCCGGCCCCGGCCGCAGGTGACCATGGGGGTAACTGAAAAAATAAAGATCGGTTGCGGCAATCTGTATGTCAGCGTCAATGCTGACGAACAGGGCATATGCGAAATATTCACCAACACCGGAAGAGCGGGTGGATGTTCATCCCAATCCGAAGCGACCGCCAGGCTGATTTCAATAGCCTTGCGGTCGGGTATTTCGGTTGAATCAATTATCGAGCAAATCAGGGGAATTCGCTGTCCGGCATGTATTCGCCGCGAGGGCGTAAACGTAACCTCCTGTCCGGATGCAATATCCCGCGTTATCAAGAAATACATCGATGCGGAAAATAATGGGGGCAATCCGTTATCACCGGCAAAACGCAACAACGCAGTACAAGCCGTGCAGCAACCACTTCTTGCTGCCGTAACACCGGATTCGGGAAAGACAGAGGCAAAGACCGGCAAACCCGAATCCATCAACCCTCCAGCCGCCGGACCTGAAAACACTTGCCCAGATTGCGGCATGCCTATTCAACACGAAAGTGGTTGCATAGTATGTATCCACTGTGGATATTCCAAATGTGAATAGGAGCGCATTCTAAAACGGTTGGTTGACACAAAAAAGCCTGCGGCAAGGCAATCCAACTGTGTCCATCCTTAGCAGGCGGATCGGCAAATATCCAGGTGCAACCGGATAAATTTCAAGACGCTTCGATACTGATAAAGCCCCGAAAGGGGGCTTTATCAGTATGCTTCAAAAGGAACCTAAGCGGTCCGGGCCGCCTCAAAATCATCAAGAACCTGTTGCTCGGGCGGGGTGGAAAGCAGAGATACCACCAAAATCGCCAAGCATGACAGAACAAACGCCGGCAACAGTTCATATATTCCAAAAAAGCCGCCCATCGGTTTAAGCAACAGCTTCCATATCAACACAACCCCACCACCGGTGAGCATGCCCGCAATAGCCCCCATACGGGTTGTACGCTTCCAGAAAAGCGAAAAGAGCATTATAGGGCCAAATGTCGCCCCGAAGCCTGCCCAGGCAAAGGAAACAACCTTAAATATTATACTGCTCTCATCCAGGGCAATAATCACACCGATCAGGGAAATGGTTAACAGGGTAATGCGGGTAATCAGCATTACCTGTTTGTCTGTAGCGTCTTTTTTCATAATACCGTGAAAAATATTTTTAGCAAACGCCGAAGAAGCTATAAGCAGATATGAATCTGATGAACTCATGGTTGCTGCCAGAATGCCGGTCATGAAAATTCCAGCCAGCAAAGGCGGCAGGAGCCCGGTCGACATTACTATGAAAATATTTTCCGATGCGCTCTGGGTCAACAGGTCTGCAGGATAAAGAACCCTGCCCATAAGCCCTATCGCCACAGCGGCAACCAGAGAAATCACGCACCAGACTACTGCGATTCTTCTTGATTTTTTCAGGTTGTCCGGATTTTTTATCGCCATAAATCTGAGCAAAACCTGCGGCATTCCAAAATAACCCAAGCCCCACGATAATGTGGAAAGGACGGTTAAGAATCCGTAGGTACCAGCCGGTCCAAAAAGAGGCTCTCCGCCAGAACCAGTCTGCTGTACTCCATCAACCACCTGCGGGGAGGCGATGCCGAAAAATTCAAAAAACCCGGGGATGCTTTTAATGTTATCCACGATGGCCGGTATGCCACCTGCTGCCGAAATCCCCATGATAGTAACTATGCTCAAAGCCAGTATCATAACTACGCCCTGAACAAAATCGGATACGCTTTCTGCCAGAAAACCTCCCACGTAGGTATACAGCACAACAGCAGCTGCACCCAGAATCATTACAAGCTGATAGTTTACGTCAAACAAGGCGCTGAACAGTTTTCCAAAGGTCACAAAACAGCTTGCTGCATATACAGCAAAAAAGATGAGGATAAATATGGCAGCAATAGACAGAATAACTTTCTTGTTCTCACGGAATCTCTGGCTGAAAAATTCCGGTATAGTGATGGCGTTGCCGGCAATTACCGAGTAATTGCGCAGCCTTCGGGCTACCAGAAGCCAGTTCAGATAAGTACCGATTGCCAGACCTATGGCAGTCCAGATTGCGTCACTCAGGCCAAACCAGTAAGCAACGCCCGGAAGCCCCATCAATAACCAGCCGCTCATGTCGGAGGCTTCAGCACTCATAGCTGTAACCCAGGGGCCAAGAGACCTGCCTCCAATAAAATAGTGTTCACTGCTTTGATTGGAGCGCCTGTAGAAATAGAAGCCGATACCTATAACCAGCCCCAGGTATGCAAGCATGGCAACAAGTATCTGTATTTGATCACCGCTCATGCTTTCTATTATTCTCCTTTACAATTAGTGTGTTATGTTAAAGGAACAATATGAAACCCGTTCCTGTGAGAGAGTTTATTTGCTCTGTTGTTATTACCTTGGCAGCAACAGAGTATTCCGCACAAGCAAACCGGTTGTCAGGTTCTCATTTTTATAATCTTACCCACAGAAGCGAGAACCTGCCTGTCAAATTGATAAGATACTCCGATTGAGCAGGCCCGGTCAAGACCTTGCAGTAAAAAAGTATTGGCAAGCTGGCTTTAAGGGCCCTGCCCTGACCGCCTTGTCAATAAAATTACGTCTTGTTTTATGATCAAAGTTTGATGAAAATGCCTGCAAACGAAATTGCGAGCCTGGCAGGCACCAGTGTGCGAACTAAGGATTATTGCGATGAAACTATCTTGCTGAAACCCGAATCCATTACGCCTGCCGGATACCGGTTATACGCAGAGAAAGATTTTCTTGCACTTCGACAAGTAATGTCTTTCCTCAACCCGGGTTATCTTCCATCCAATTCCAGACATTCTGCAGCTGGCTGAATTATCGTTCAACTCCCATGATTCCGGCAGGAGTTGATGCCAGCTTTATTCCCAGCTTAAGCAGGGCCGCTTTCCCGCGCACGGTTAGATCGCTGATAAATTGGAATTGGTCCCTGGCATCTGTAGGGAAGGCTCTGATTTTATAATGGGTATACCAGGGCTTTTCAGCAACGACCACCAGCACCGGAATGGATAATTTCAAATACGGGCTGGTCAATGCAACATCATACAATTTGTCACGAACCAGCTGGGCATCATGCTCCGGCTCCAGATAAAAATCAGCCGCGCACTGCAGTTCCATTTTACCGGAGTTTTCGTTATAAATATTCGTACTCCACATCTTGTTATGCGGTATGGTAACCAGAGTATCATCCGGAGTCACTATCTGTACTGCCCTTAGCCCGACCGATTTTACTTCACCATAAGCCCCGTCTACGGTAATCCAGTCCCCTGGCCGGTAGGATTTTTCAAAAACTGCAAGAATCCCGCCAATCAGGGCACTGGCATAGTCCTTGAAGGCAAACCCGAGGGCTACCCCGACAACCCCCAGTATAGCTACAAAATTCTGAAAGTTGGGAACAATCAGCAGCGGAAGTATCATAAAAAATGCGACTACAATAATAAGCAGGCGAATCAGTGGAGCCCATGGCAAAATAACCATACGCAACCGGCTTCGCACTTTACCCGCCAACCAGGGAAGCAGGCGGTCAATAAAGGCAACCAAAAGGAAGGTAGCGGCAAGAATAATGCAAATACGCAGGAAATCTATTTGTTCAAAATCATAAAAAATACCGGTTAATTCTTCAGTAGGCATAGCATCTCCTTTTTAAAGGCCGTCCACCATGTAACCTTCTCCATACAGGGTTTGGCGTACTGAGGGGTATCCATCCGGAGCCACTGAATAAGTCCCCTCTTCATCTCTGACCAGGCCGGCGATTGCAAGCTGGTGCAGAGCTTTCTGAATCTGGTGGACAGGGCTGGGTAAAAGATAATTCAACACGTCAACCGTCAGGCCTCCATGCAGGAGCAGAGCATGTAAAACCAGCAAATTAATCTTTTCCCGGTTGGCCAGATAAGGACAATTATCCTGCGACCATGGTTTTACCCAGATTACCCTGCCTGCTTGAGAGCGTGCTTCTTCAACCATGCTGTCATCTGCATCTTCATCTGGCAACGCCTGAAGATTGTGCTCCCATATTGCCCGTGCTGTTCCGGGGTTTCCCCGGCTATAGGCAGCAAGATGTTTCAAAAAATCAGTTGCAGCCACGTCTTTGTCTTTATCATCGGCTTTGCTTTTTCCTGATACCGATGGGTTAATCACGTAGCTGCCATTATTTGACTGGCGGAATATGTAACCCGGTCCAGCATTGCCAGTACCCGGGTTGCCAAACCATTGCTCCAGTTTTTTATGATCCAGAGGCTCCAGCACCAGCGGCTCCGGGTAGAGCTGGTTAATTTCCAGAACTATGGAAAGATAAGCCCATGCCCAGCTGTCACATTGAACTATATAGCTGGTGCTGACAGTCTGCAGGCGGTCGATCAGTTTCCTGATAATATCCAGGCCTTCCGTTTGCCGTAAAAACCATTTTTCCAACCGGGTAATTACAACCGGTTTATCAAGGGTGTCTAATACTGAAAGAGTTTTCTCGTCACCTTTAATAATATCTTCAGC
>JAQWDO010000003.1 GCA_028705415.1 Dehalococcoidales bacterium | reverse complement strand
CCATCATTAATAGCAATGGTATGCTCAAAATGAGCCGCCATGCTGCCATCAGCAGTATAAACCACCCAGCGGTCATTGCCAACTCTGGTAAGCCAGCTGCCGTTTGTTACCATAGGCTCCAGGGCAACTGTCATGCCTTTTTTTAGCAGCATTCCCGTCCGCGCACGGCCGAAATTGGGTATCTGTGGATCCTCGTGCATATCCCTGCCAATCCCATGACCGGTGTATTCGCGCACAACTCCGTATCCCCGGCTTTCAACATATTCCTGAATAGCAGCAGAAACATCCCCCAACCGGTTGCCATGCCTGGCAATATCTATCCCCGCCATTAAAGAATTGCAGGTAACTTCAATGAGCTTAAGCGCCTCAGGGCTCATTCTGCCGGCCCCAACGGTTACTGCCGTATCTCCCTGGAACCCGTCTATTTCAAGCCCGAAGTCCAGTGAGACTATATCACCCTCCTGGATAACCCTTTCACCAGGTATTCCATGTACTATTTCATTATTAATCGAGACACACACGGAAGCGGGAAAGCCCTGGTATCCCTTGAAAGAAGGTCTTCCTCCCAGTTTCGCCGATTCCTCATTGGCGATCTCATCCAGCTCCCGGGTCTTCATCCCCGGTTTTACACTCTTTGCCAGCTTGTCCAAAACCGCTCCGGTAGCTTTGCCGGCTCGCCGCATGAGCTCGAGTTCTCGATTTGATTTTATAATTACCGCCAAAAGATCACTCCAGCGCCTTAATTATACGTCCCGTAATTTCCACCACCGCTCCTTCACCTTCTATTTCAATCAATTTATTTTGTTTCCGGTAATATTCTATCAACGGGGCTGTTTCCTTGAAATAGACTTCCAGCCGCCTGGCAACTGTTTCGGGTTTATCGTCGGCTCTCTGGTATAACTCTCCACCGCAACCGGGGCAACCTTCCAAATGAGGGTTTTCAGCGCTCTCGGAAGAGTAGGGAGACTGGCACTCACGACAAAGCCAGCGGCTGGACAGACGTCTCACCAGTTCCGGCTGTTCAACACTGATATACACAACCCTGTCTATAGCCTTATTCTTTTTTTCAAGTGCTTCATCCAGGGCTACGGCCTGATTATAGTTGCGGGGGAAACCATCCAGGATCACCCCTGTTTCCTCACCGATATCGTCCAATTTTTCCAGTATCACCCTGATAGTGATCTCATCTGGAACGAGTTCACCTTTTTCCATAAATGATTGGACTTCGGAACCTAACAGGCTTTGCTGTTTTACTGCCTGCCGGAACAGATCACCTGGAGCAAGATGTTCCAGCTTCGCTTCAGCAGCTACCCGCTCTGCCTGGGTTCCTTTTCCTGCCCCTGGAGGGCCCATGAATATAATGTACATCTTCAAACCGAATTGAACCCTATTTTATAAAACCCTCGTAACGGCGCATTGCCAACTGGGCTTCGAGTTGTTTCATGGTATCCAGAACAACACCCACTACAATAAGCATGCCGAAACTCGAGAGTTGAAGAGTCTGTACATTGGTAACTGTCTGCGCGATTACCGGAATAATGGCAATAAAAGCCAGGAACAAGGCCCCTGCCCAGGTTATACGATTTATCACTCCGTTCAAATACTTTTCTGTCTGCTTGCCAGGCCTTACACCAGGAACAAAACCGCCCTGCCTTTGCAGCGTACCGGGAAGGTCCTGCTGCTGGAATATCACCATGGTATAGAAGAAAGCGAAAAATACCACCAGCAAAAAGTTCAACCCCCAGTATATCAAACCTAGCGGCATCTCTGCATTCGAACTGAATATGTTAACGATATGATTTGCAAAATTGGCCTCTTCCCCGGTTGGGTTGGCAAAATAACTTGCTATAACACTGGGGAACATCACGAATGCCATCGCAAAAATAAGCGGAATCATACCAGCGGTGTTAACCCTCAAAGGTATATAGGTAGAACCGGACTGGCGGTACATCCTGCCGCCCTTGATTACGCTTTTTGCATACTGAACCGGTATTCGGCGGTGGGCTTCGGTGAAGAGCACAATCAGCGCTGTAGTTGCCAGAACGATAACGACAAACGCAACAAGTCCCAGTACCTGTCCTTGCTCTCCGGCAAGTATTCCTTCACCAACCATGCCGGGAATACCGGATATGATTCCGGCAAATATAATAATGGAAATACCGTTACCAATACCATACTGGGTGATTTGTTCACCCAGCCATACTAAAAAGAGAGTACCGGCAACCATGGCAATGATTATTGAAGCTGTAGTAATTCCATCGGTTGATGCTACTGCTCCATTTGCCTGCAGTAATGCCAACTGCCCGTAGCCGGCAAATGCCGCCAGCGGAACGGTAAGCAAATGAGTATACAGGTTAATCTTGTTGCGCCCGGCTTCCCCTTCCTGGGCAAGAGCCTGCAATTTTGGAATAACCGGAGTCATAAGCTGCATCACGATGGTTGAAGTAATATAAGGGTACACACCCATAGCGGCTACGCTGAAATTCCTCATAGCGCCTCCGCTGAACAAATCAAACATTCCAAGCAGAGCATTCGAGCGGAAAAACTCGCTGAGAACCTCTGCGTTCACTCCCGGAACAGGGATATGTGCTATCAGGCGAAATACTACCAGCGCCCCCAATACGACGAGCAGCCTGCGCCGTAAATCCGGCAGGCTGAATGCATCGATCATAGCCTGGAGTAATCTAGGCCTGGACTGCACCTGAGCCAAAGGGGACCTCCTCTATACTGCCACCGGCAGCCTCTATTTTAGCTTTTGCAGCACCGGAAAACTGGTTAGCACTAATTTTAAGCGGCCTGTCCAGGTCACCGCGGGCAAGAACCTTTACCGGCTTTGCCAGCGTCTTTACAAGGCCTGCTTCCAGCAGTTTTTCGAGACTTACCTCGCTATCAGAACCGAAAACAACCAGATCTTCAATGTTTACAAGACTGAATTGCGTCTTGAAAATGTTTGTAAAACCACGCTTGCGCGGCAAGCGCTTTATAATCGGCAGCTGTCCGCCTTCGAAACCCGGCCGGATATTGCATCCTGCTCGTGCTTTTTGACCTTTCATGCCACGGCAAGAGTAAGTACCATGTCCACTGGCATTACCGCGCCCAACACGCTTTCTGTTTTTCTTTGAACCGGGAGCCGGTGCTAGTTCGTGCAGTTTCACTGGCTCGCCTCCTCTATTGTTACTAAATGTCTTACTTTAATTATCATTCCTCGCAGAGACTGGGAATCTTCCTTCACCACACTCTGGTGGAGTTTTTTCAAACCCATTGATTTCAATGTCAAACGCTGGTCTTCCGGGTACCCGATAGGACTGTGAATACATGTAATACGCAACTTAGCCATTAAGCGGTTCCTCCGTCTCCAGGCGGATCCCTTTGCGGCGGGCAATTTCTGCCTTCGGGTCCTTCAGCTGACTGAGAGCATAAACGGTTGCCTTGGCAACATTGATGGGGTTGGAACTCCCCAGCGATTTGCTCAGAACATCCTTCACTCCGGCGGCTTCAACCACCGCTCTGACTGCACCGCCGGCGATAATACCGGTACCGGCAGAAGCCGGCTTCAAAAATACAACGCTTGCTCCAAGCTTGACGGTGGCTTCACTGGGTACAGTGTTTCCTTTTAATGGCACTTTTACAATATTCTTTCGGGCATAAGCTCCGGCTTTGGCAATCGCCGAAGGAACTTCGTTCGATTTAGCCAGCCCGATTCCAACATGCCCTGCGCCATCTCCCACCACAACCAAAGCGTTGAAACGCATGCGCTTACCACCCTTGACCACCTTGGAAACCCGGTTGAGGGCAATCAGTTTTTCGTTAAGCACCAGCTCATCCGGGTTGATTTTTGCCATTCGCACTTCTTTTTTACTCACTCCACGCTCCCTTAGAACTCAAGTCCCGCTTTTCGGGCGGCATCTGCCAGTGATTTTACCCGGCCGTGATATTTATAACCACCACGGTCAAAAACAACCTGGGTGATTCCCTTTTCACGTGCCTTCTGAGCAATCAATTCGCCTACCATTTCAGCATGTGAACTCTTGTTTTTATTTTCAAGCCTTTCCTTTATTGCTGCGTCCAGCGTGGAAGCAGCGGCAAGGGTGTGTCCTTGCGAATCATCAATCACCTGGACATATATATGGTTCAGGCTGCGAAATACTGCCAGCCTGGGCCTTTCACCAGTCCCCCTGACCTTATCACGAACACGCGCATGCCGTATGAGCCTGGCGGCGCGGGAATTAACCTTGGCCATTATTTTTTACCCCCTACTGCTTTTCCAGCCTTGCCCGGCTTTATGCGCACCTTTTCACCGGCATAGCGCACTCCCTTTCCCTTGTAAGCATCCGGGAGGCGGGACTTCTTGATTTCAGCAGCCACCTTGCCAACCTTTTCCTTGTCAATCCCGATTACCTTGATTTTATTCGGGTTTTCCAGCTCAAAGCTGATTCCCGGTTCGGGGTCAAAATCAACTGTATGGGAATAACCAAGCTTCAAAACCAGTTTTTCCCCAACCTTTTCCGCCCGGTATCCAACCCCGACAATTTCAAGATTTTTCTCAAATCCTTTGGAAACACCTTCCACCATGTTGGCAATAAGCGCCCTGGTCAATCCGTGTTGAGCCCTGTGCTCTCGCGCATCACTGGGACGGCTTACGTTCAGTATTCCATCCTCCAGTTTGATTTCCATCGCAGGATTAACCTTACGGGATAATTCTCCCTTCGGGCCTTTGACTTTTATATCGTTTTCTTTAATTTCCACCGATACCCCCTGGGGTACGGTTATCGGCATTCTTCCAATTCTAGACATTCTTAGACCTCAATATTTCTACCAGATAAATCCGAGTAATTCGCCGCCAATTCTCTTTCGGTAAGCTTCACGGCCGGTCATCACACCCCTGGAGGTGGAGACAACAGCTATTCCTGCCCCTCCATAAACCCGGGGGATTTGAGTTGAAGGTACGTAAACTCTTAATCCTGGCTTACTGACTCTTTTCAATCCGTTAATAAACGGGCGCCTAACATCGTCATATTTGAGTTTTATGTTAATACGCTTCCTGGTTTTCTCCCCTTCGACTTCATAATCGGCAATAAAGCCTTCGTCTTTGAGAATTTTGGCAATGGCAATCTTCATCACAGAAGCCGGTATAGCCACGGCTTCATGCTGTACCATAACCGCATTTCGTATGCGGGTTAGCATATCACTTATTGGATCAGATACTGTCATGTATTTCTCTCCCCGTTACCAGCTTGCTTTCGTTACGCCAGGAATCAATCCCTTTAAAGCCATTTCCCTGAAACAGATACGGCAGAGGCCGAAGTCCCTTATGTAAGCTCTGGGCCGGCCGCATTTCATGCAGCGGGAATACCCGCGGGCTTTAAATTTGGGAGGCCTTTTAGCCTTTATTATCATTGATTTCTTTGCCATAATATCTCCTTAATTCCTGGTAAAGGGCATGCCCAGAAGTTCCAGAAGTTTCCTGGCTTCTTCATCCGTACCGGCAGTGGTAACTATGCTTACCTCGAGCCCCCTCAGTTTATCTACTTTATCAAATTCTATCTCGGGAAACATAACCTGTTCCTTAAAACCGAGCGTGTAGTTGCCCTGGCCATCAAAAGCGTCGGCACTCACCCCGTGAAAATCCCTGATTCGGGGCAAAACCACATTGATTACCTTGCCCAGGAACTCGTGCATCCTGCGCCCGCGTAAAGTCACCTTCAAGCCAACCGGCATCCCTTCTCTCAGCTTGAAGGCTGAAATGGACCGCTTGGAACGGGTGGTTACCGGATGCTGACCGCTAATTGCGGTAAGGTCACTTTCAGCACCCTCGAGAGCCTTGGCGTTTTGTATAGCCTCACCTACACCGATATTGATTACAATCTTTACCAACCGCGGTACCTGCATGACATTGTGATAACCGAATTCCTTCATCAAACCCGGCACCGCTTCTTTTTCGTATTTCTCCTTGAGAGCCAACATTTAATCAACAACCTCTTTGCACGATTTGCAGTAACGGACCTTTTTGCCGTCATCCAGCTTGCGATAACCCAGGCGTACCGGTTTATGGCACTTGTCACACAGATACATCACATTTGAAATATCCAGCGGTGACTCCCTCTCTATAATACCTGCCTGGCGGGCTTGCTTGGTAGGACGAGCGTGCTTTTTGATCATGTTGATTCCATCAACAAGCAATTGTCCGTCTTCCGTTACTACCTGGCGCACTTTGCCCTTTTTTCCTTTATCTTTGCCGACAATAACCAGTACTGTATCGTTCTTTTTTATTTTCATAATTACTAAATCACCTCTGGAGCCAGAGACAGAATCTTGGTATAGTCTTTATCGCGCAATTCCCGTGCTACCGGCCCAAATATGCGTGTCCCCTTGGGGTTATTTTTATCGGTAAGAATTACCGCCGCATTTTCATCGAATCTGATATATGATCCGTCATAACGCTTGTATGGTTCCGATACGCGCACAACAACCGCCCGGACAACCTCTCCTTTTTTTACAGAGGAATCAGGAATCGCCTTTTTTACCGAAGCTACTATTATATCACCTACACGTGCGCATCTTTTGCCGGAACCCCCGGGTACATTAATGCACATGATTTGCCTGGCACCGGTGTTATCTGCTACTTTTAAGCGAGTCTGTGGCTGTATCATTTATTCTGCCTCTTTAACCTCGGGTATAAGTTCTTCTTCCTTGAGTTCAACTATTTCCTTGCGTGTAATAATTTCCAAAAGACGCCAGCGCTTTTCTCTGGAAAGAGGGCGGGTTTCTTCGATTTTCACTTTATCACCCGGCTGGCACTCATTGTTCTCATCATGCACCTTATATTTGGTCATCCTCCGAAAGGTTTTCCGGTAAAGCGGATGGCGTTTTAATACTTCTACTCCGACAATAGCCGTTTTATCCATCTTGCGGCTGATAACAAACCCTATCCTGGTCTTTCGTCTGGCTTCCATAATATCTCTATACCCCCAGCTCTCTCTGCCTTTTAATTGTCCTCAGCCGGGCTATCTCCTTTTTAATCTTGCTTATATCTTTGGGGCTTTTCAACTGCCGGGTAGCTGCCTTGAACCGTAAATCAAGCAGTTCTTTCTGGGCTTCTTCAAGCCGTTTCAACAGTTCCCCATCGGCCAACTCGCGAATATTAGTTTTCATCTGCCGCTACCTCCTCCACAGTTTCCTGAGAGCGCGTAATGAACTGGGTACCCAGCGGAAGTTTGTGGCTGGCCAGACGCATTGCTTCCTTGGCCTGCTCGAAAGACACCCCGCTGATTTCAAATAATATTCGCCCTCTCTTAACCGCTGCTACCCAGTGGTCCATGGGCCCTTTTCCGGATCCCATACGGGTTTCAGCCGGCTTTTTGGTTACCGGCTTGTCCGGAAAAATACGGATCCATATTTTACCACCACGCTTGACATAGTGAACTATTGCCCGCCGGGCAGACTCAATCTGCCTGGCTGTAACCCATGCTGAACTGGTAGCCTGGAGCGCATACTCACCATGTTCCATATTGGCACCGGCATGGGCCATACCTCTCCGGTGCCCTTTGTGTGATTTTCGATATTTAACTCTCTTCGGTTGAAGCATCTTGCTCTTCCTCTACTGTCTTAGCCTTTTTCTTTTTCACAGAAGCTGTCTTGGGCTTTTCTTCGCTTTCAACGGATGCCTTTTCCGGTTCAGCTTCCTTCTTGGCCCGGGCAGTTGATTTGGTTGCCGGAGACGCCTTGGTGGCTTTACTTTTTACAGTCTCGACACCGGCTTCAGCCTGAATCTCGGTTTCCTTCACTTTTGCCTTTCGCCTGGTCTTCGGTGCTTCTTCTTCAGCAACAACTGCCTCTTTGGTACTACTATCTTCAGTTACGGCTTTAGCTTTACGGCCGGTAACCGCCTGCTTTTCTTTTTCGATTGAAGCCGGCGCTTCCCTGGCTTCTTTTGCTGGCTTTATTTCTTCATCGATCACTGCAACCGGCGCAGGTTCAACCGGCGCAGGAGCGGACATCTCAACAGCTTCTTCTTCCTGCTCAGGCAACACATCGCCACGATACAACCAGACCTTAATGCCAATTCTCCCCATTAGAGTATGGGCTTCGGTAAAGCCGTAATCTACATCAGCTCTTATAGTATGCAAAGGAACCCTTCCCTGATGCATCACCTGGCTTCGTGCTATTTCGACTCCACCCAAACGCCCGGCACAGTTGACCTTAATACCCTGGGCCCCAGCCTGCATACTTCTGAACAAAGCCTGCTTCATAGCACGCCGGTAGGCAACCCTGCGCTCAATCTGTTCGGCGAGTGACCTGGCGACCAGGTAAGCGTCAAGCTCAGGCTGGCGTATCTCCTGCACATTCAGCTGGAGTTTTTTGCCAACCAGCTCTTCCAGAGACCGGCGTGTTTCATCAACCCTCTGTCCACCCCGGCCTATAACAATCCCCGGCCTCGCAGTATGGATGGTAATGATAATCTTGTTGGCCGGCCTTTCGATTTCGATAAGTGATACTCCAGCATCGCTATACCGGGTGTTAATTGCTTTACGTATTTCCATATCTTCGCGAAGATATTCAACGTAATGCTTATCGGTATGCCATTTGGATTGCCAGTCACGAACAATTCCAAGCCTGAACCCAACTGGGTGAACTTTGCGTCCCATTAAGCCTCCTGCTCACTCACAACAACTGTAATATGACTGGAGCGCTTCAAAATAGCGCCAGCCCTGCCGCGTGATTTTGCTTTAAAGCGTTTATTCATCCTCGCCTCATCGGCGTAAATGGCTACAATTTTCAAATCTGCCGGTTCCATCTGGTAATTATGCTCTGCATTTGCCATCGCTGACCGAATCACCATGGCAACCACTCTGGCGTGTGGCGTTGGCGCAAAACCAAGCACATCCACAGCCTGGCCGGCTCTCATGCCCCTGACATTATTAATCAGCGGCCTGATTTTCCGAACCGAAACACCGGTATCCTTAACAACAGCTTTTACTCTCATATTATATTAACCTGATTACTTCTTACCTTTTTCTGATTTGGGTACATGGCCGCGGAAGGTTCTTGTAGGAGCAAACTCGCCCAGCCGGTGGCCGACCATGTTTTCGGTTATGAAAATCGGCACATGCCTGCGCCCGTCATGCACTCCAACGGTGAGGCCTACCATCTCCGGCACAATTGTCGACCATCTTGCCCAGGTTTTTATTACAACCCGTTCCTTGGAGCGGCTGATAGCATCAACCTTTTTCATGAGTTTAGCATCAACTGCCGGACCTTTTTTAATTGACCTTGACATTGAATTACTTACCTCTCCGCTTGACTATAAGCTTATCCGACGATTTGTTCTTGCGAGTCTTATAACCCAAAGCCGGTTTGCCCCAGGGGGTTTTCGGCCCGGGCATTCCAACCGGCGACCTTCCTTCACCGCCTCCATGTGGATGATCACTCGGGTTCATCGCCGAGCCTCTTACAGATGGACGTATTCCCATCCACCTTTTGCGGCCGGCTTTTCCCAGTTTAACATTCTGATGATCAATGTTGCCAACCTGGCCAATAGTGGCCATACAATTGGCTTTTACCTTGCGCATTTCGCCGGATGGCAGCCGCAAGAATACATAATCGCCTTCTTTTCCCATTATCTGGGCTGAAGCTCCAGCGCTCCTTACCATTTGCCCGCCCCGGCCAGGGGTTAATTCGATATTGTGGACCTGGGTGCCGTTAGGCATATCTCCCATTGCCATACTGTTGCCGGTTTTATATTCGGCATCAGCGCCGGACTTGATATTTTCACCAACCCCCAAACCATTGGGTGCCAATATATATCTTTTATCTCCGTCGGCATAAAAGACAAGAGCAAGCCGCGCCGAGCGATTGGGATCATACTCAATAGCAACTACCCTGCCGGGCACTCCGATCTTATCCCGTTTGAAATCAATCACGCGTACCATTCTTTTTGATCCACCACCACGATGCCGAACGGTAAGCCTGCCCTGGTTGTTACGCCCAGCTTGCTTCTTGTTAGCCTTTAATAAAGCTTTTTCAGGCTTGTCTTTGGTAATTTCTTCATAACTTAGGCCAATAAATCCCCGTCTTCCGGGAGATGTTGGCTTGTATACTTTAAGTGTCATGGTCTTTCAAGCTCTCCTTACTTAAACGCCCTCAAACAGCTGAATGCTCTGGCCTTCTTTCAGTGACACCACAGCCTTTTTCCATGGCGATTCATGAAAAATGTTTCTTCCCATGCGACGCTGCTTTCCTTGTACGTTCATCACATTTACACTGGTTACTTCCACACTAAAAGCCATTTCTACTGCTCTTTTAATTTCCCATTTACTGGCTTTGTCGGCAACCACAAAACAATACTTCCCATCCTGTTGGAGAATGGTGCCCTTTTCGGTAATCAATGGTTTCTTTAATACTTGATGGAGGTTCATTTTATTCTTTCGCCTCTCCATTCGCACTTGCCCTGCCCCAAAGGTTTTCCACCTGGCGCAGCGCAGATTCGGTAATAAGAAGTTTTCTGTATTTCAAAATATCCCCGACATTAAGCTGGCGAGCCTGGATAGTTTTTATGCTCGGAATGTTTCGGGCAGATTTGATTACATTGGTATCAGGTTGTTCTATCGCCACCAGTGCCGTACCTTCAATGCCCAGCGCCTTAATCACCTCAGCCATATCCCGCGTTTTGGGTGCTTCGAACTTCAATTCGTCCAGAACTACCAATTGCTGGTCACTGGCTTTGGTAGAAAGGACGCACCGTATTGCCAGCTGACGCATTGCTTTTGGCATCGCCTGGCGGTAGTTCCTCGGCTTCGGACCGAATGTAATCCCCCCACCCTTGCGCAATGGTGATTTGATAGATCCCGCCCGGGCATTGCCGGTATGCTTCTGCCTGAACAGCTTCCGGGTACTTCCGGCAACCTCCCCTCTGGTTTTGGTTGAAGCCGTTCCCTGTCTGGAATTTGCCTGCTGGCGCACCAGAGCCTGGTGAACAACGGCTTCATTGAACATGACACCGAATACCGTATCGTCAAGCTCAATATTGCCCTGTATTTCCCCTGCCATATTGTAAAGCGGAAGTTGCACCTTAATTACTCCTGTTTGCCTTCTTGACCACAATTATGCCTTTTGTCATTCCTGGAATGGCTCCTCTGATAATGAGGATGTTTCGCTCGGCATCGGCTTGGATAACCTCGAGATTGCGCACTGTAACCTGCTCAACCCCCATGTGGCCGGCCATTTTCTTTCCTTTTAATACTCGTCCGGGTGTAGTGCCCGAACCAATTGAACCCGGGGCTCGCAAGCGGTCTGACTGGCCATGCGTTTTGGGACCACCGCTGAAACCATGGCGTTTTACCACCCCTGCAAACCCTCTGCCTTTGGAAATGCCGGTAACATTAACCTTATCACCGGGAGCAAACATGCTAACATCAACGGTATCTCCCTGGGTAACTCCATCGATACTGTCCAGGCGTATTTCCTTCAGGCAAGCCGGTTTTTCCATGTCTTTGGAATGCCCCTGAACCGCTTTGGTAACACGTTTCGCCTGGCCAAATCCCAGTTGTGCGGCCTTGTACCCATCCCTTTCGTCGGTTTTGACCTGTATAACCTTGCAGGGACCAGCCTCTATAACAGTGACTGCTTCGGCCTTTCCTTTTTCATTAAAGACCTGGGTCATCCCCAGCTTTTTTCCTAAAATACCTGTTAACATTTTTTAACCCTTAAATCTTAATATCTATGCTGACCCCTGCCGGCAAATTAAGCTCCGTCAAAGAGTCAACTGTTTTGGAAGTAGTTTCCATAATATCAATCAAACGCTTGTGCGTCCGTATCTCGAAGTGCTCCTGGGAGTCCTTGTCGATAAACGGCGAACGCGTAACAGTATAACGGTTTATTCGGGTCGGTAAAGGTATCGGCCCTACAACCGTTGCACCGGTGCGTTCCAGGGCACCAACTATTTGCTGGGCAGCCTGATCTAATACCTTGTGGTCAAAAGCCTTGAGTTTAATTCTTATTTTCTGTTTAGCCATATCCTATCCTGATTTTGCCTACTTTAACTGAGCCAGCACTGACTCAGGTACTTCCTGGTATTCGAAAAATTCAAGGGCGTAGTTAGCACGTCCCTGGGTAATAGATCTTAAAACCGTGGCATATCCGAAAGTCTCCGCAAGGGGGATCAACCCTTTTACGGTAACAGTATCACCACCGCTGTCAATCCCCTGAATCTGACCGCGGCGCGAGTTGACATCGCCAATAATATCACCAAGAAATGCTTCCGGGCTGGTGATTTCTATTTTCATGATGGGCTCAAGCACCACTGTTCCGGCGTGGGCAAGTGCGTCTTTAAAGGAGAGTGATCCAGCCATTTTATATGCCATTTCAGAAGAATCTACATCATGGTAGCTGCCATCATATACAGTGGCTTTGAAGTCCACCACCGGATAGCCCTTCAACCCACCGGTTACGGATGCTTCTTTAATCCCGTTGCCGGCTGCAACAACAAAAGCTCGCGGAATCGACCCGCCTTTAATTTTGTCTTCAAAAACATATCCGGCATTTCGCTCGAGTGGCTCGTACTCAACCCGTACATGACCATATTGCCCGTGGCCTCCGGATTGGCGTACAAATTTTCCTTCAGCTTTTACACTGCGCTTCAGCGCTTCCTTGAAGGCAACCCGGGGGTTACCTACCTGGGCACTGACTTTATATTCACTCATCATCCGGCTGACAATAACATCCAGATGGAGCTCCCCCATCCCGGATATGACTGTTTGCCCGGTATCGTTATTATAAGAAACCCGGAAAGTCGGATCCTCTTCAGCCAGCTTCTGCAAAGCCTGACCCATTTTATCCTGATCAGCACGGCTTTTGGGTTCGATTGCCACCGAAATAACCGGTTCCGGAAACTTGATGGATTCAAGCAAGATTGGCTGCGTCATAGTGCAAAGGGTATCGCCGGTAAAAGTATTCTTCAACCCCATAGTGGCAATAATGGCACCTGTGTCAGCCTCTTCCAGTTCTTCATAGCGGTTCGCGTTCATCAGGACCAGCCGGCCAATCCGCTCCCGGTTTTGCTTGGTAGCGTTATAAACCTGAGAGCCTTCTTTCAGTTTGCCTGAATATACTCTGAGATACACTAACCTGCCGATGAAAGGATCGGCAACAACTTTAAAGGCGAGGGCAGAAAACGGTGCTTCATCGTCCACTGGCCTTATTACTTCTTCACCGGAGTTGATATCGATGGCTGCCACCGGCGGCATATCCAGCGGTGAGGGAAGATATGCAACAACAGCATCAAGAAGCAGGGTTACACCCTTGTGTTTAAGAGCACTGCCACACATAACCGGGATAACCTTGTTTGAAAGAGTGCCCCGCCTGACGGCAGTTTTAATCTTGTCCGGGGTAATCTCCTGCCCATCAATATAGGCGTTCATTATATCATCATCAATTTCTGCCAGAGTATCTATAAGCAGCTGGCGGAATTTCTCTACACGTTCCTTTTCAACCGAAGGGATTTCACACGGGGTAAGCTTCCCTTCCTTTTGCCCGTCCATAGTGAAAGCCTGGTTTTCCACCAGATCAACAACGCCAAGGAAAGTGTCCTCCTTGCCAATCGGACACTGTATAGCCAGAGGCTTGGCATTCAAACGCTCGCGTATCATTTTAATACAGCGTTCAAAATTAGCCCCGGTCCTGTCCATTTTATTGATAAAACATATCCGGGGAACGTCGTATTTGTCTGCCTGCCTCCAGACCGTCTCAGACTGGGCTTCCACGCCATTAACAGCGTCAAATACCACAACACCGCCGTCAAGAACGCGTAAGCTGCGCTCTACTTCGGCGGTGAAATCAACATGGCCGGGGGTATCAATAATATTAATGCGGCAATCATGCCAGTAGCAGGTGGTAGCTGCCGAAACAATTGTAATGCCACGCTGCTTTTCAAGATCCATCCAGTCCATGACAGTGGTACCCTCATCGACCTGCCCGAGCTTATAGGTACGGCCGGTATGGAACAGTATACGCTCGGTAACTGTTGTTTTACCGGCATCTATATGGGCGATGATGCCAATGTTGCGTATTTTTTCTAGAGGGTAACTTCTGGACATTTTTCTTTAACTCGGAAACTGTTATTTTAAATTCTTAGTTCAGTATGCTTAAACCACGTTGGATCGTTCCACCGCCTGTTTGAACAGGCATGCCTACCAGCGATAATGCGCAAAAGCCCGGTTGGCTTCCGCCATTTTATGGGTTTCCTCCCGCTTTTTAATTGCTGCTCCCTGGCTCTTGTAAGCATCCATAAGCTCGGACGCCAGTTTTTCTGCCATTGAGTGGCCGCTCCGGGAACGGCTTGCTTTCAGTATCCAGCGCATCGCAAGCGAAGTGTTTCTCCCCTGCCGCACTTCAACTGGTACCTGGTAAGTGGCCCCACCTACCCGTCTGGGCCTTACTTCAACCAGGGGAGTAACATTATTAAAAGCCGTCTCGAGCACCGAAAGCGGCTCTTTGCCTTCCTTTTCTTCAATGATATCCATTGCCCCGTAAACAATTTTTTCGGCTACGCTCTTCTTGCCGCCATACATTATCTTGTTCACCAGCAAACCTATCAACAGACTGCCATATTTGGCATCCGGAAGCAGTTCGCGCTTTTTAATTTGAGCTCTTCTTGGCATTTATCTTCTCCCGCCTTATGCAGCCTTCTTTGGTCGTTTGGCGCCATATTTACTGCGCCCCTGTTTACGGTTGTTGACGCCGCTGGCATCAAGTGCCCCGCGAACAATATGGTACCGTACACCGGGAAGATCCGGCACGCGGCCACCCCTGATCAAAACAACCGAGTGCTCCTGCAGGTTATGGCCTTCCCCGGGTATGTAGGCAGTCACCTCAATCCCGTTTGACAAGCGCACCCTGGCAATTTTACGTAAAGCCGAGTTAGGCTTCTTCGGAGTTGTAGTTTTTACCTGTACGCACACGCCGCGCTTCTGGGGCGAGCCCTTGCGACCTTTATTTGTCCGGTTCTTCAATGCGTTGAACGTAAACCGGAGCGCCGGCGTTTTGGTCTTTTCGGTGACCTTTTCACGCCCTTTTCTAACTAATTGATTTACCGTGGGCAAATTTTCCCCCTTAATACAAGGCTTTCTTGAAAAATCCAAAGGATGAGTCAAGCCCATCCTTTGCATTATAAAGGACTAACTCACCGTTAGCCCTTTGTTCGAACCGCCTTAGTGATAAGCAACAGCCTATAAGAGTAGCACAATCAATTTATCACTGTCAAGCTTAAAAAGCTTTGATTGGCTCGTTTAAAAACCGCAAAATCATATCATAACCAGCATTGTATTGACAAGCCGGGTAGGCAGTGTTAGAATGCTTCAGCATCAGCACACAGGTTTATATACACTAAGGTTAAAAACACATGAATGTTACAAGGAAATCATTTTGGGGCTACTTTTATTACAACCCGTCCTTCGGGAGGGCTGGCTTGTAGTCTCTGGCATCCATTTTTGTCCAAACAGCTAAACCCTCCCTTGAAGAGGGTTTTTTGTTTTTAAAGGCTTTTACCTAAATATTTTGGAGGCAGGAACCATGATAATAATGAACAAAGCGGCAACCACTGAAGAAATCAGCGGAGTAGTGAATGATCTTAAAAACCACGGTCTGGCGGCAGATGTCTCTACAGGTGAAATACGTACCGTAATCGGAATCATAGGTGATGAAAGCCTGATTTCGGCTACCCATCTTGAAACACTGCCCGGTGTAAAAGAGGTTCGCCTGATCGAGACGCCTTATAAACTGATTAACCGGGAGTATTCAACACTGTTTGACGGCAAGACTGAAAGCCGGGCGGTAAAAGTTGGCGGGGTAACCATAGGTAATTGTGAACCGGTTTTTATGGCCGGGCCATGCGCAATAGAAAGCAAAGGCCAGTTAATGCGGATTGCTGAGGAAGTGAAAGGTGCAGGTGCAGATATTCTGCGAGGCGGTGTTTTCAAACCGCGGACATCGGTCCATTCGTTTCAGGGGCTGGGGTCAAGCGAAGAGGGTGCAGAACAGGCCCTGAAATGGCTTCGCGAAGCCGGGGACAAGTTCGATATGCCGGTAATAACTGAGGTACGCGGCGAATCTCATGTTGAAATCGTAGCCAAATATGCTGATATCCTGCAAATCGGTTCCCGCAATATGTATAACCAGGATCTGCTAACAAAAGTTGCCAGAGCGGGAAAACCAGTCTTGCTCAAACGCCATTTCGGAGCAAGCATAGAGGAGTTTCTCTCATTCGCAGAGTATATTGCCGCTTCCGGTAATAAGGATATAATTCTGTGCGAGCGAGGTGTTTTACCGGTCGGCCGGGGTAAAAGCTATACACGCTACGTCCTTGATCTGCAGGCAGTACCGGTTCTGCAAAAGGAAACTTATCTGCCAACTGTGGTTGACCCGTCTCATGCAGCCGGCAGGAGAGACCTGATAGTGCCCATGAGCATTGCTGCTATTGGTGCAGGCGCATCAGGGCTGGAGATTGAGGTGCACTATAATGCCAAGGAAGCCCGCTGTGATGGCCAGCAGATGATTACTGCAGGTGAACTCAGGTTCATTATTGAATGCTGCAAGAAAGTTAACAAGACTGTCAGAGATTTCAGGGAAGAAAAAACGTAATTACCAATGCATGAATTAGTTTTGAAATATCCCGTTGCAAGCAGCTGCCGCATAGTAACCGGCAACGGGGTTCTGGACCATTTCGCCAGGTTTGCCGGTGAATCCATGCTTATGCAAACGGCTGTCATCATTACCGATTCCAATGTTGGCTCACTCTATGCCGGACAGGTAGCAGGCAACCTCGCAACTGCCGGAATATCTGCCGAAATTATTACACTGCCGGCTGGCGAAAACAGCAAAAACCTCGAAAGCGTCACCGCTGTATACCGCAAACTTGCCGAATTGCATGCTGACCGGGGTACGGAGATTATCGCTCTGGGAGGAGGAGTTATTGGAGATTTGGCAGCCTTTACGGCATCCACATACTTGCGCGGGTTGCCACTGTTGCACATACCAACCTCCCTTCTTGCCCAGGTTGATTCCAGTATCGGCGGTAAAACAGGCGTCAATTTCGACGGTCTGAAAAACCAGATTGGGACTTACTACCATGCACATCTGGTTGTAAGCGATACCGCAGTGCTCTCCACCCTGCCGAAAATCGAGTACATCAACGGTATCGCTGAAATAATCAAGAGCGCATCTATCGCCGATGGTGAGCTGTTTTCCTTGCTGGAGGGTAACATTGAAGCAGTACTTAACCGAAAAAAAGAACTGCTCGAAGAAATAATATTTCGGACAATTAAAATAAAAGGGCAATTAGCAACAGGCGACGAAAGAGACGCCTCATCCAGACGGCTGTTAAATTTTGGCCATACCATCGGACACGGCATCGAATCAGCCACCGGATTGTCTGTGCGGCACGGCCAGGCAATCGCAGTTGGTATGATTGCCGCGGCCAGAATTGCCCGCAAGCTGGAAATTCTTGGCAGTAATGATCTTTCCCGCCTGAAAAACCTTGTATCCCGCGCCGGGTTACCGTTAAGAATCGAAGGGCTGAACCCGGAAGCTGTTATTGATGCAATACGGTATGATAAAAAAATTATTAACGGCCAAGTTAATTTCGTGTTGATAAAAGATCTTGGCAATAGCTTTGTAAGCCAGGAAGTAACTCCGGAAATGATAAAAACGGCACTGCTGGAAGAAAATGAATAATCCGGAAATTTGCGCTGTTATCACAGCTGCCGATACTGCCGTAATCAAACAGGCAGCCCAGTACGCCAACCTGTTTGAACTGCGCATCGACATGATAGGCGGAGACTGGACCTCAATTCTTCCACTCATACACAAACCGTGGATAGCCACCTGCCGTCTCAAAACTGAGGGTGGAACATGGGACGCCAGCGAAGCACGGCGTAAAGAAGAGCTTCTGAAAGCTTTGAGCAGCGGGGCTTCTCTGGTAGATCTGGAACTGGACACTCCCAACCTGGAACGGCTGGTATCAATAATTAAAAAGAGAAGCAAACTCATCTTGTCCCACCACAACTACATCGAGACTCCTCCCCTGGAAACACTGGAAACCATTGTTAAACACGAATTCGATGCCGGAGCCGATATTGCCAAAATTGCCACTATGGCCAACAACATTGATGACACAATCAGAATACTCCAGGTCAGCCGAAAATTTCCCGGTAAAGAAGTAATCGCCATCGCCATGGGAGAAAAGGGGACAATCTCCCGGATTCTGGCGCCACTTGCCGGCAGTCCTTTCACCTATGCCGCTTCTGCTAAAGGCCAGGAGTCTGCTGAAGGGCAGCTAACTGTTTTTGAACTCAAAAACATATACTCGTCACTGAGACTGCCATGAAAAAAGAAATGAAAATATGTGCCCTGTTTGGAGATCCGGTAGCCCAAAGCCTTTCACCCGAGATGCACAATGCGGCATTCAAAGATAAGGGGCTAAATTATATATATGTTGCATCCAGGGTAAAGCCGGCTTCTCTTCAGGCGGCTGTTGAAGGTACAAGGGCAATCGGTATTCATGGATTAAATATTACGATACCGCACAAAGTCAGCGTAATACCCCTTCTGGACGAACTTGACGAAGTAAGCAAACAAATTGGAGCAGTGAATACAGTAGTAAACTCTGGAGGGATTTTAAAAGGATACAATACAGATGCGGCCGGTTTTACCAAAGCACTTACTGATAAAAACATAGACCCCCAGGGCAAACAAGCAGTAGTACTTGGAGCCGGAGGGGCTTCAATGGCAGTATGCTATGCCCTGGTAAAAACCGGTGCCAGTGTAATAATTATGAACCGCCTGGCACATATGAAGGAAGCTTCCCGGCTTGCCCTCAAGCTGGGTGATTTCAGCCACAACCCGATCCAGGCTACAGCACTCAATCCGCAAAACCTGGAAAAATGCCTTGAAACAGCCGATATACTGGTAAACGCCACCAGCGTAGGAATGCATCCGGCGAAAAATCAGAGTCTGGTACCGGAAAAACTGTTAAGGCCAGAAATGATTGTATTTGATCTGGTCTACAATCCACTGCAAACCAAACTGCTGGCAGATGCTGCTTTCCTGGGAGCGCAGACAATAAACGGGCTGGAAATGCTGGTATGGCAGGGCGCACTGGCATTCGAACTATGGACCGGCCTTGCTCCACCAGTCGGAATCATGCGCAAGGTAGCCATTAACGCATTCGAGGAGAAGGGCACTGTTTTGACATCACGCAAAATATCCGGCCAGCAAAAGATAAAAACCAGTATTGCATTGATAGGCTTTATGGGTTCCGGAAAGACAACCGTCGCCCGAATACTGGCCGGAAAAACCGGCAAGCGGCTGGTAGAACTGGACCGGCTTATCGAAATCAATGCTGGATGCACCATTCCAGAAATATTTTCCTCCAGAGGGGAAACCGCTTTCAGGGAATTGGAAATAGAGGCCGTGAAAGAAGTTTCCAGCGCCGCTAACCAGGTTATTTCCTGCGGTGGCGGCGTTGTACTCAACAAGATAAACATAGACAGGCTCAAAGAACACGCCATTGTGGTTTACCTTGAGGTCAAACCGGACGAAATCATGTCAAGGATGCAGGGACAGCCGGTAAACAAGCCGGTTCTCAGAGATCCTGGCGACTATGATGAAGTAAAGGAGCTGATCAGTTTTCGTGAACCTTTTTACAAAGCACATGCTGATATAGTTATAGAAAGCTCCTCCCTTACTGCAGAAGAAACTGCCCGACAGATAATTGCCAGGCTGGAAAACCATGCGATGTAACATTGAGGCCAGCCGGATAGCAGGAAGGGTGGCTGCCCCCCCATCCAAAAGCTATACCATCAGGGCGCTGGCTGCTGCTGCACTTGCCGGCGGCAAAAGCCTGATATCCAACCCTCTTGATTCAGATGATACCCTTGCTGCTATTGAAGCCTTTCGTAACCTGGGTGCATTGATACGAACTGAAGATGGCAGTCTGTCAATTAACGGAGGACGGCTATCCCCATCCAATAAACCTCTGGATTGCCGTGATTCAGCTGCAACCCTGCGCTTTGTGACAGCAATTTGCGCTACCATAGCCGGCAATTCCGTCCTTGAAATGGGAGCGAGCCTGGAGCAAAGGCCGGTCAAGCCACTGCTGGAAATACTTAACAAAATGGGCGCCGGTTATACCTGTAGAGACAACCGGATTGTAATTTGCGGCGGATCATTACAGGGAGGCCTGTACAATATAACCGGGGATTTGAGCTCCCAGTTTGTTTCAGCATTATTGCTGATTGCACCGCTGACTGGAGAAGATATTGCCTACCAGCTGGGCACACCGCCACGTTCGCGTCCTTACATAGAAATGACAATTGAAATTATGCGCAGTTTCGGGGTACAGGTTAATTCCTCGCCTGATTACACCCTGTTTAAAACATCTCCCCAGTCATACCACCCGGCAAGTGTGTCTATTGAAGGAGACTGGTCAAGTGCAAGCTATCTTCTGGCAGCTGGCGCTCTTGCAGGCGAAGTAACGGTTGAAGGCTTGAACCTGCTCAGCCTGCAGGGTGACAAAGCCATGATCAGCATTTTGCAAAAAATGGGTGTGGCGATTCTCCCCGATTCCACTTCTATTACAGTGCGCGCGTCAAGGATCCACCCAATCACATTTGATATGAGCCAGTGTATTGATTTACTCCCTACCGTAGCGGTATGCCTGGCAACGGCAGATGGTACGAGCTGTCTTACCGGCATAGCCAGGGCACGCCTGAAGGAATCAAACCGGATACGAGCGGTATGCGAAGGCCTTAACCGTGTTGGAATCCAGACCGAGGAACAGCAGGATATCCTGACCATACACGGAGGGGAGCCGAATTCAGCTGTCATTAACAGCTTTAATGACCATCGTATAGCTATGGCTTTCACGGTGCTTGGGCTGGCAGCCGGAAAAATGACAATTACTGGAGCGGAATGCATATCCAAGACGTTCCCGGCTTTCTTTAATACAATGAAATCACTGGGAGGTAACATAGAAATCGAGTATGGGTAATACAATTGGAAAATATTTTACTGTTACCAGTTTTGGCGAAAGCCATGGCCGCCTTATTGGAGTGGTGGTTGATGGCTGTCCTCCAGGGCTGGCTTTGGATAAAAGCGATATACAGATCGAGCTTGACAGGCGCAAATCCGGCTCCCCGGGATCCACGGATCGACGGGAACAAGATTGTGCCGAAATACTTTCGGGAATATACGAACGGCATACCACCGGCTCGCCCATCACCATGGTAGTATGGAACCAGGATATTGACTCGAATTCATACGGTGAAAAACTGACCACCCCACGACCCGGACATGCAGACTTCGCAGCGTATGTAAAATATGGTGGTTTTTCTGACCACCGTGGTGGAGGAAGATTTTCCGGCAGGATCACTGCCGGATTTGTGATGGCAGGTGCGGTTGCCAAGAAACTGCTCGCCCTTTCAGGCATGGAAGTTATTGCCCATACGATTGAACTGGGAGGGATAAAAGCCAAACCGGCATCTCCGGAAACAATCCGCCTCGCCCGGGAAAATGAACTCCAATGCGCAGACACCGATGCCACTCCCGGCATGCTGGAAGTTATCCGCCAGGCAAGAGAAGCTAACGATAGTCTGGGCGGCATTATCGAGGCTATAGCTCTGGGGGTTCCGGCGGGGCTTGGAGAACCGGTATTTGACAACCTGGATGGCGACCTGGCCAGGGCCCTTCTCGCCATACCGGCAGTCAAGGCTGTTGAATTCGGCTCGGGGTTTGAAGCCGCCCGCTTGAAGGGTTCGCAGAATAACGACCCCTTTCTACCTGGTAATGAGGATGCAGTATGCGCCAGCAATAATGCCGGCGGTATTACCGGAGGTATAAGCAATGGCATGCCCCTGGTCATCAGGGTCGCCGTCAAACCCACCCCTTCCATTGGTATTGCCCAGAATTCTATAAATCTGGATACCTTCAGACCGGAAATTCTGAAAATCAGAGGCAGACATGATACCTGCATAGTGCCCCGGGCGGTAGTAGCAGTTGAATCCATGATTGCCATAACCCTTGCCGACTTTGCCATTCAAGCCAGAATTATCCCCGGAGTAATTAGATGAACATTGATGATTTACGCAATCAAATAGATGAAATTGACCGGCAACTGATCAGCCTTTTTGGCAGCAGATTGAACCTGAGCCGGCGAATTGGGGAAGTAAAAAGCCGCCAGGGCATAAATATCCATGACCAGAAAAGAGAAGGGGAGGTTATTGCCAGAATTAAACGGATGGCAACAGAAGAAGGGGTTGACCCCGCAGATGCTGCCCGCCTTTATAATTTCATTTTCAAGGCTTCCAGGGGTGTCCAGGGATTATCAGCAGCCTTTCAGGGAGAATCCGGAGCATTTAGCGACATTGCCACCAGAAAAATCTTTGGTATGACGGCCAGAGTTGTACCGCTGGAATCACTGGAAGAAGTATTTCGGGCAGTGGAAGAGGAAGATGTATCTTATGGTGTTATCCCGGTAGAGAATTCGCTTGAAGGAAGCATTGACACCGCTTATAATCTGCTGCTGGATTCTTCCTTGACCGTGTCGGGTGAGCTTGAACTAAAAATAAGCCACTGCCTTATTGCCAACCGGGGAGCTACCCTTTCCACAATCAAAAAAATATATTCCCATCCCCAGGCGCTTGGTCAATGCCAGGCTTTTATCAAGCATCTTAAATGCCAGCTTATACCTGCCTATGATACCGCTGGAAGTGTTAAACTTATCAAGGATAAAAAAATTATCGACGGGGCTGCAATCGCCAGTTCCAGCGCAGCCGAAATATACGATATGGAAATACTGGCCAGAGATATCCAGGACAATCCGGAAAACTATACCCGTTTCTTTATAATTTCAAAAACTGCATCAGATCCAACTCCGGCAGATAAAACTTCCGCCATTTTTACCGTCAAGCATCAGCCCGGGGCTTTGTCAGGGATATTGAATGCTTTTGCCACCGAAAATATAAACCTTACCAAGCTTGAATCAAGACCAACCCGCCGCAAGCCCTGGGAATACAAATTCTATATGGATTTTGAGGGCAATTACCATGACCCGGGCCCATCAAGAGCCCTGGAGCAGGCACAACAATATGCAATTTTTATAAAGATACTTGGTTCCTATCCAAGATCAAAGGAAAGGGGTTAAGGGCAAACGCGTGAACATCGCAATTATTGGCGGCACTGGCCGCATGGGCAAATGGATGGCCCGCTTCTTAAAAGAGGAAGGAGCCAGCATAACTATTATCGGCCGAAATCCGGTTACTGTAAGGGAAACAGGGCTTGAAATCGGGTGCCATGCAACTACAGACCTGAACGCAGCAAGCCAGGCACAAGCTGTTATTATCTCGGTTGCCATTGATTCTTTTGAGGAAGTGGTAAAAAATCTCGTACCCTGCACTACCAAAAACCAGTATATTTTTGATGTTACATCAGTAAAAACAATGCCAGTCGAAATAATGAATCGTTATATTACCCGGGGCGTCTCCCTGGGCACTCACCCGGTATTCGGGCCAGGAGCAAGAGGCATCACCGGACACAATTTTGTCCTTACCCCCACCAACACGGCTCAACAGGAGCTGGCCGGTGCGGCAGAAGCTTTTTTAACCCGGCACGGGGCAAAGGTGAGCATTATGAGCCCGGATGAGCACGATAGTTTAATGGCTATTATCCTTGGGCTGGCCCACTTTATCTCTATAGTATCGGCAAATGCGCTGGTAGATTACGGCAAGCTGGAAAAAATGAGTGAAGTGCAAGGTGTAACCTACAGAGCGCTGCTGACCTTGATTGAAAGTGTATTATCCGAAGACCCCGAATTGTATGCTTCTCTCCAGATGAATCTTCCCCACCTGAAGGAAGCCCAGGAGATTTTTATCCATAACGCAAGATTGTGGACTGAAATAGTGGAAGATAAAGACCGTCAATCTTTTATAGAACGCATGAGGCATTTAAGGCAGCGCTTTGAAGAAAACAATCCTGATTTTGGCCGGGCTTATGACAATATGTACCGACTGATCAACCCCTGACTCCGGTTAATGAAGGTCTTTTAAAAATAAGCAAGCCAACCGTTATTACCGGTTGGCTTGCTGTTTGTTTGTTTTACCAGAGGTTTAGACTATCTGTCTCCCCTTTGGCGGCTAAAGCATGCGCTGCAATAAACAGGCTTGCCCTGGCGCGGTTCAAACGGTACCTCTGTTTCCTGGCCACACTGTGCGCAAACAACGCTGAACATCTGGCGGCGGTTTCCGCCTTCGCCGCGTTCTGCCTTACGCTTTTGACGGCAAGACTGACAGCGTTTAGGATCGTTGGTGTAACCCTTGGCTGCGTAGAATTCCTGTTCACCTACGGTAAAGGTAAATGTTTCCCCGCAGTCGGCACACTGAAGTTCTCTTTCCTGAAATGCCACTGGACTCCCTCCTTCTTAAAATAGTTGGTTAGAGCTAAGGTCATCCAGTCTGCATTAATCCGGGTTTGTAATCTCAGGGATCTTACCATTGTGATGAGCCTGCCTTAAACCACCGGAATCTATTTTACACAAAGCCCGGAAAACATGCAATTTTTTTAACAACTTGTTAACCTGGCTATTTCATGTTCATTGAGCAGCCTGGTCTCTCCTGGTTTTAAATTACCCAGTTCTATGCAGGATATTCTCGTGCGCTCAAGGTCAAGTACAATATAGCCCAATCGGGCAAACATCCGCCGCACTATATGTTTTTTTCCTTCGTGAATAGTTACAGAATAACTGTATTTTCGGTTATTGTTTATCACTGAAATCCGTGCCGTGCTGGTCATGCCGTCTTCCAGTTCAATTCCCTGCCTGAGCTGTGCGAGGTCGCTTTCATCAACAGCCTGATTCAGTGTTACCACATATTCTTTTTCGTGCTCAAAACGCGGATGGCTGAGGTGATAAGCCAAATCGCCGTCATTAGTTAACAAAATCAATCCGGTGCTGTTCCTGTCCAGCCGGCCCACTGGATACATTTGCGTACCCGTCAGGTTCCCGGGAACAAAATCCATAACTGTTTTTCGCCCCCGGTCGTCATTTGTAGTAGAAAGTATGCCTGCGGGCTTGTTAAGCGCCAGGTATACTTTTTGTTTTGTCTCAAGGTTAACCTGAACACCATCAAAGGATATTCGATCTTCTTTTATGTCAATGTTAGCATTAAAAGCGGTAACAACATTACCGTTAACCTCAACCCGCCCCTCCTGGATTGCTTGAGCTATCTTGCGGCGCGACCCCAGTCCGGCAGAAACCATTATTTTTAGAAGACTCTGGCTTTCCATATATCTATTCTAGCAAAAAAGTTGCTTCTAAATTAGTTGGAACGGGTCATTAATGACCCGTTCCAACTTTCTCGAAAGGAGGAACATGGATGCAGCCCCCGACAGGCTCATTCAGGACCTGCATAATATATAACGTCATTTTTAAATAATAGTTATCGTTCATACTGGTTGTCAGCCAATAAATCATCCAAACAGGTATGGTTACTATGAAAAAAAATCGCTGATGATGAATCAGCCGGCGCCGGAGATACGAACCAAAAAGTTATCCAAGATCATCAAGCGCTTTTTGCACCAGCTGCAACTGCATAAGAGCAGGTCCTCCTCCCATCATAACCGCAACCCAGCTCGCCTCAAGAATCTCTTCCCTGGTAGCCCCGCTGTCAAGCGCGTTTTTGACGTGAAAAGCAATGCACCAGTGGCATTTTCCGGCAATTGACAGACTGACAGCAATCAATTCCTTGGTTTTCCTGTCCAGTTTTCCCGCAGATTCTATGGCTTCCATCATCTTTCCAAAAGCCTGCGTCTGGGAAGGAGTCTGATTTGCCAGCTTTTTCAATGAAGAATCGATCTGGGTTAGCAGTTCGCTGGTATTTTCCATTGTTACCTCCATGGTTTATGTTTAAAGTGATTTCCGGTATTCTTCTTCCGAAAGCAAGCCGTCAGGGCTGGCTGAATCTTCCAATTCAATCTCAACCAGCCAACCATCTTCCATAGGCTGGCGGTTGACAAGCCCCGGGTCTGAGATTACGTCTGTATTGACCTTTTTTATTTTACCTGTAAAAGGGGCGGGTATCTCTATTGCAGCCTTGGATGACTCCAGAACTGCTACACTTTCACCTTTTGTTATTTTACTGCCGGCATCCGGCAATTCAACCATACGTATAGCTGCCAGCCGGTCAAGGTAATCATAAGTCACGCCAATACGAAACAGCCCGGCTTCCATCGGTTTTACCCAGAGGTGGTCTGGTGGGTATTTTATTTCTTCGCTTTCCATAATCAGCTATTCCTCGCTATCAGTTCTGGGGGCATTTT
>JAQWDO010000002.1 GCA_028705415.1 Dehalococcoidales bacterium | reverse complement strand
GGTGGATAAAGCGGGATTCCGGGCCGATACTTTCAGCAACAGAACCAAGAAATGCCGTCATATCATGATGGGTTTCCTGAAGGATTTCTGTCATGCGTTTCATATCCAGGCGTGCCAGTTTGATTTTCGGGATGGCATTGCGGGGGATACGGCCGATTTCGGACCATGCTTCGCAGGCGGCAATTTCGACTTCCAGCCATTTGGAATACTTGTTAGCATCGCTCCAGATTTGTTTCATCTGGGGACGGCAGTACCTTTCGATCATTGAATGCTCCTTGAACTAATGTCCGGAACCCGCAAGTTCCTGTCGGTATATTTTTAATTGCCTGGCAATTTCAGGATATTTCAATGCCAGTATTTCGGCTGCAAGATAGGCGGCGTTTTTAGCTCCTGATTTGCCGATGGTTACTGTAGCTACCGGTATTCCGGCCGGCATTTGTACGATAGCGTAAAGTGAGTCGGTGCCATTAAGATCGCTTGAAGCAAGCGGGACCCCAATTACCGGTAAAGTTGTCCAGCTGGCAATAACTCCGGGCAGATGCGCAGCATATCCTGCTCCGGCAATTATTACTTCAAAGCCCTGCTCCTGGGCAGATACCCCAAATTCCCTGGCCTTTTCAGGGGTGCGGTGGGCAGATATGGTAAAAAATTGGTAGTCTATATCGAAGTCGTCCAGAACATCAGCAGCGTTTTGCATGATTTCCGCATCTGAATTGGAGCCCATTACGATAGCAACTTTTCTCATCTGATTCATCTCCGTTCAGGTTTGACTGACAAGGGCAATATCCTTGCGGTAATAGCAGTCTTTAAAGCTGATTCTGCCGATGTTGTCATAAACCCTGGAGCGAGCTTCTTCTATACTATTACCAGTAGCAACAACGGTTAGAACACGCCCGCCATCAGTAACAACCTTTCCCTGGCTGTTTAGCTTTGTTCCGGCGTGGAAAACCATTATATCATGATCAACATCGTCCAGTCCGCTGATCGGATAGCCGGTCTGATACTTTCCAGGGTAGCCACCGCTGGCCATCACTACGCCAACGCAGGATTTATTGCTCCATTCAAGATGTACTTGCTTCAAGCTGTCGGAGGTTATCGCAAGCATTACATCAAGCAAATCATTTTCCAGGCGGGGAAGAATAACCTGAGTTTCCGGGTCGCCAAAACGGGCATTAAACTCAAGCACTTTAGGCCCGTCGTGTGTCAGCATCAATCCGCCGTACAATACACCCTTGTAAGGCCGGTTCTCTTTTCTCATATTTTGTATGACCGGATACATGATAGTATTGTAAATCTGGTTTCCCATAACGGGTGTATAAAACTCCGGCGGGCTGTAGCTTCCCATTCCTCCGGTGTTGGGTCCAAGATTGCCATCATGAATCCGCTTGTAATCACAAGCAGTTACCAGAGGGCTGACAAAATGTGAATCGGTAAATGTAAAAGCGCTGAGTTCGCGGCCGGAAAGAAATTCTTCAATGATAACCGAGTTGCCGGCATCGCCAAACTTTTTTTGAAGCATGATTGAATCCAGTGCCGATACAGCCTCCTCCATTTTTGCGGCGATAATTACTCCTTTGCCCTGGCTGAGCCCATCCGCCTTGATAACCAGGGGAAAAGCGGAAGATTCGATATAACCCTTTGCCTCATTATAATCGGAAAAGGTTCGGCTGCTGGCAGAGGGTATGCGGTGCCTCGACATGAAGTCCTTGGAAAAGGCTTTACTGGCTTCGATCCGGGCGGCTGAACCGGTTGGGCCGAAAACCGCCATGCCCTTTTTCATGAGCCTGTCAACCAGCCCTTTGGAAAGCGGAATTTCAGGCCCTACAACAACCAGTTGTACGTCTCTTTCAGCGATAGCCTGCATCAGACCTTCTATATCGCTGGCTTCAACCGGAATATTTTCAGCAATTTGCCCGGTTCCCGCATTACCCGGTGCAACAAAAATGTTTCCTGTCCTGGGGCTTTGGGCAAGCTTCCAGGCTATGGTGTGTTCCCGGGCGCCCCCGCCGACAATAAACAGGTTCATTGTCCTATTCCCACTCTATTGTACCTGGCGGTTTTGAAGTGATATCGTAAACAACACGGTTGACTCCATCAACCTCATTAACAATGCGGTTGGAGATGGTAGCAAGGAGATCATAGGGGAGCCTTGCCCAATCTGCCGTCATGGCATCGATGGAGGTTACGGCGCGCAGGGCAACCAGGTATCCGTAAGTCCGGAAATCCCCCATAACGCCAACGCTTTTCACATCCGTCAAGATAGCAAAACTTTGCCAGAGCTCTCCGTACAGCTTGGCTTTTTTGATTTCGCTCATTACGATCCAGTCAGCATTGCGGAGTATCTCAAGTTTTTCATGAGTTACCTCGCCAATGATCCGGATAGCAAGTCCGGGGCCAGGGAATGGTTGGCGCCAGACCATCTCTTCAGGCAGTCCGAGTTCAAGCCCGACCTTACGGACTTCATCTTTAAATAAAAATCTCAAGGGTTCCAAAAGCTTAAATGTCATATTTGTTGGCAGGCCACCGACATTGTGATGCGTTTTGATTTTTGCAGAAGCCTTGCTTACCGAAGAGACACTTTCGATTACGTCAGGGTACAGTGTTCCCTGGGCAAGAAAATCCACCTGCCCCAGTTTCGAGGCTTCTTCCTCGAACGTGCTGATGAACTCAGCGCCAATGGCTTTCCGTTTGGTTTCGGGGTCGGTTACTCCTTTCAGGCGATCCAGAAAACATTCTGTGGCATCAACATAAATAATGCGCATACCAAGATTTTGCCGGAAAACCCTGAGGGTGCGCTCTCCTTCCTGGCGCCGGAGCAAGCCGTTGTTGACAAAAATGCAGGTCAGCTGGTCTCCGATGGCATGGTGAATTAAAGTAGCAACAACAGAAGAGTCTACCCCGCCTGAAAGAGCGGCAATCACTTTCCCGCTTCCGACTTCGTGGCGAATACGGTTAATGCTTTCAGTTATGAAATTACCGGTGGTCCAGTTGCCGTGGCAACCGCATATATTGTAAACAAAGTTTTTTAATATAGTTTTTCCCGAAGGGGTATGGACAACTTCCGGATGAAATTGTAATCCAAAGATACGATCTTTGCTGCCCATTACCGCTACCGGTGAGTTTTCGGTATAAGCCATGGCAGTGAATCCGGGAGGCATTTCTACGACACGGTCTCCATGGCTCATCCAAACCGGAGACGAGTCCGGAATCTCAGCAAAAAGAGGGGAATCAATGGTGTTCAGCTTGAGCAGCGAATGTCCGTATTCACGATGATCGCCCGGTTCAACCTTGCCGCCAAGTTGATAGGCAAGAACCTGCTGGCCATAACATATTCCCAGAACAGGCAGTTTGGCAGAATATACATATGAAGGTGCAAGTGGGGCATCTGGGGCATAGACTGAGCTTGGCCCGCCGGAAAGAATAAAACCTTTGGGATTGAGGTGGGAAATCTTTTCCCACGGAGTATCGTGGCTTACAAGCTCGCAATAAACACTAAGTTCACGAATACGCCTGGCGATTAGAAGAGTGTACTGTGAACCAAAGTCAATAATGACAATTGTTTCCTGCTCTACCGGGGCAGCAGAATCGGAAGCCAGTGGCTGTTCTCCCTTGTTTTCCCTGGCAATTTCCAGATAAGTGGAAACTTCAATATCGCCACTGGTAGCCACCCGGTATGTATCTTCTTTTTCGGAGTTACGGGTCTCTTCGGTCATGCTTGCAACCTTTTAGTGAAAGATTATCATTATGCTATACTAGCGTCAAGTTTGGCGTGGGGTAAAAACACATGATACCGGAGCACGAAAATGTGCTGGCAGAGCAGGTTGCTGTCGCGGCCGAGACCCTTCTTTCGGGAGGCGTAGTAGCCTTCCCAACCGATACAGTTTATGGCCTGGGTGCTTTATATGATAACAGTAAAGCCGTGAGGCGTATATTTGATATCAAGGGCCGGGAACGAACCAAAGCCCTGCCTTTGATTGTTGCCAATAGAAATCAGCTGGAAGATGTTGCCTGTTCTGAAAGGGCATGTGTAGTACTTTTAATGCAGGCATTCTGGCCGGGCCCGCTTACACTTGTTCTGCCAAAAACGAAACGAGTTGGATGTGATGTCACCGGAGGCCTGGATACAGTGGCGGTGAGAATGCCGGACCACCCGGTGGCATTAATGCTTGCAATTCGGGCAGGGGGGGCGATTTGCGCTACCAGTGCCAATATCAGCGGCAGAGAAGCCTCCTTGACCGCCTGTGAGGTAGAAAGACAGCTGGGTTCTTCGGTAGATTACATAATAAGATGTGATGCTGTTGGGAGCGGTATTCCATCAACTATAATTGACGCTACTGGAGATAAAATCAGGATTATTAGGGAAGGGACCATCACACGGGAAAAAATCAGCAGAATTTGCGAAATATTTTAAAAGGAGGCCAAAAACAATGATAGCTGTTGGAAGCGACCACAGAGGATACAGGGTCAGGCAGAGGATAATGAAATTCCTGAAGGAGCAAGGTTATTCTTACAAAGATTTTGGTTCTCCTGATGAACAGCCGGTAGACTATCCCGATGTTGCCCGCCTGGTAGGAGAAGAAGTGTCAAGAGGGGAAGCTGAAAAGGGAATTCTGGTTTGTGGTACCGGAATCGGCGTTTGTATTGCGGCTAATAAAATCAAGGGTATACGGGCGGCTATGTGCTACGATACGTTTTGCGCACTCAGGTCGCGTCAGCATAACAATGCCAATATTCTGTGTTTGCCGGGTGATGTAGCTGACGTGGCGATTGAAGAAATTGTAAAGATATTTCTAGAAACAGAATTCGAAGGTGGGCGTCATCAGAGAAGGGTTGATAAAATTATCCAAATCGAAAACAGATAGACCGAACAATTTGTTCATGAAAACCTGGCGCAACTTTTTGGTTGCGCCAGGTTTGTTTTTCGGGGTTGACAATTTGGATGTGAAGCATTAAAGTATTAATGAGCATATGAGCAAAAAAGACATATAATGCGCATATGCTCTGAAGAAAGGGAAACAATGGGAAGAAGGCACAGATGGCGCAGGGTAGAAGAATTGCCCCTGGCATGCTATTACAAGCCGGCTGAAGTGCCCGCCGGAGAACTTGAAGAGGTAACCCTTCTGGTTGAAGAAATAGAAGCTCTTCGTTTAAAGGACCAACTTGGGATTGAACAGGAGAAATGTGCTTCGCAGATGCATGTTTCACGGCGCACTTTTTGTCGGCTTCTCGATTCTGCGAGAATGAAAGTTGCCGATGCCCTGATTAATGGAAAGGCAATGAATATCCAGGGCGGCCAATTTAAAATGGCTATGAGTAAATATAAATGCATTGAAGGTCACGAGTGGCAGGTACCTTTTGAAACGATGGTAACCAGTTCACCTGAATACTGCCCTCAATGCAAAACACCCAGTATCATGCCTGTATATGACTCCGGCAGGCATCGGCATTTTCATGGAGGCGATTAATAATCAACTGGCAGCGGGGTTTGGAAATATTATGCGCATTTCAACTGATATTTAAAGGAGAAGCATATGACTCACAATGAGATTGAAAAATTAGCTTTAAGATTACGCAAAACTGGTCTTAATTCTTCATGGAACGAGTTGATGATTATGGGGGAGGAACTTGCAGGCAATATAGGAGATGCCTACGGAATAGTTTCTTCTCTGGTCGGCGAACAGGCAGATAAGTCTTCCGGAGATGTTTTCGTAAGCTCTGCGACCCTTCAATTGTTAGAGGAAAAACTCGGAAAAGCCATGGAAGTTCTTGGTGGAGAAGGCGGATTGGCTGGTTAAGGAAAGAATTAATCTCTGAATAAATATAAAAGTGAACACAAGGGGGGTGCAAAATGTACGGCAGATTTGCAAAAGGCAGAGGAAATGGAGCAGGTTGCGGCTTTAGAGGATACAGTCCTCCGTATCCGTATATTGGTCGTGGTCGAGGAGGGTTGTCAAGATGCGGGTATTTCATGCAACAGGGGATGGCGACAGGAGCAGAAACAAGTGATTTAAACAGTCGGGCAAGTCTGGTAAAAGAACATCTGGCACAAATAAAATCACGCATTGAAGAACTTAAAAAGTAAGTAAACGAAAAAATACACTACATTTAAAATATATCGGGGAGGTAGTAAAATGCCAGGATTAGATCGAACGGGACCAGCCGGAATGGGGCCAATGACCGGAGGGGGGAGAGGAATGTGTAACCCGGGCGTCAGGCAAGGGTTCGGAAGGTATGCCTCCGGTTTTCGGGGCTTGGGGAGGTATAACCGGGTTTATGCGGCGCAACCAGTGCCCGACTTTGACAGAATGGATTTGGAAGAGTTGAAAAGCCAGATGGAAGCTCTGAAAAATGAGCTGAAGGCACTGGAAAACCAGATTGAAAATCTGTCTGGCGAAAAATAGTATTTCTACAAATTGACAAAAGGAGGTGACAGCAATGCCAAGAGGAGATGGAATGGGGCCTCCAGGAGGTGGATCACAGCGAGGGGGACGTATGAGAGGAACCGCACCTGGCGCTGGGCCAGGAGGCGAGTGTGTATGCCCATCGTGTGGAACCAGAATAGCTCATGGTGTCGGCGCGCCCTGTAATACAATTCATTGCCCATCTTGCGGCTCCTTGATGATTCGGGGATAAAGGCGAGAATAAACACTGTTATGCGTGTACAGAGGATGTTTGCATCGGAGAAAATTTGTTAAGCGACAACATAACCTATGGTCCAGTCCCTTCAAGAAGGCTTGGCCGAAGTCTCGGTGTCAATAATATACATGCAAAATGTTGCTCTTATTCTTGTTTGTATTGCCAGGTGGGAAGCACGCTGGGCACCAGTGTGAAGAGGCGCTGTTTTCAAGAACCAATAATGCTGGGTCGCGCTGTAAAAGAAAGGCTTGATAGTGCAAGGCAATCGGGGGATCAGGTTGATTATCTGTCTTTTGTTCCCGACGGGGAGCCAACTCTGGATAAAAACCTGGGAAGAGAAATAGAATTATTAAAAGCCCTGGGCGTTAAAATTGCGGTTATAACCAATGCTTCCCTGATCTGGGATGAAGGTGTAAGGCAGTCTTTAGCAAAGGCTGACTGGGTAAGCCTGAAGGTTGATTCAGTAAAAACTGACACATGGACGAGGATGAACCGCCCTCACAACACGTTGAAGCTTGAAGATATTCTGGATGGAATCACCGTTTTTGCCCGGCAGTACAAGGGCAGCCTTAATTTTGAGACGATGCTTGTTGAGGGAGTAAATGATAGCATGAATGAGTTTGAGGAAATCGCGTCGTTTGTTTACGGGGCCAAACCGGCAAAATGCTATCTGGGAATCCCGACCAGGCCGCCTGCGGAAAAAATCGGCCCCGCCGGGGAAAACGCTCTTGTATCTGCGTTCAATGTCTTTGCCTGTATTTGTAAGACCGCTTTCATTTGTTTTACCACTCACTTATGGTGTCGATATAATGCATGGTGCCGTGAATGGTTCTCATATATTGCCGTTTGTTGCTGATTTCGCAATACTGGGTGGTTTTTGCCTTGTGCTTTTTGCTTTAAGCTTGCGTAATATTAAGAGAAGGTGGATATTATAGATCTATCCCCTGGTAATAAGGTTTAAGTGATCCGGGCAAGGATAAACCGGAACTTGACTGGTGGATTTTATGATAATCTGCCTTGACAATGAACGTGGCATCGTGTTATTTTTAGGCACACAAAAAACCGTTTTATTTCTTTAAACCGACCGTCCTTTTAAGGGGCGGGTTTTTAATTATCCTCGATTGGAGTTGCCAAATGCGTAGTGAAGCTGTTAAAAAAGGTATTGAAAGGGCACCTCACCGCTCGTTGATTCATGCCCTCGGGGTGAGCCCGGAAGAAATGAATCGGCCCTTCATCGGGATTGTAAACAGCTTTACCGAAGTAGTTCCAGGACATACTCACCTGGCCAGACTGGCATCTGCCGTCAAGTCAGGAGTGAGGGAAGCCGGGGGCGTTCCGTTCGAATTTAACACAATCGCTGTGTGCGATGGAATTGCCATGAACCATCGTGGAATGAAGTACAGCCTCCCTTCTCGTGAATTGATTTGCGATTCAATAGAAATAATGGCAGAAGCCCATGCCTTCGATGGACTTGTTTTTATGCCAAACTGTGACAAGGTAATTCCCGGAATGCTGATGGCTGCTGTAAGGCTCAATATCCCCTGCGTATTCATCAGCGGCGGTCCCATGATGGCTGGTCAGTTGACCAGGGGGAACAAAACCAGCGCAGTTGATTTAAACAGCGTATTTGAAGCTGTAGGCAAGGCCAAACGAGGGGACATAACCGAAAAAGAGCTTGCGGAGCTTGAACAGGCTGCCTGCCCCGGATGCGGCAGTTGTTCCGGAATGTTTACCGCCAATACCATGAACTGTCTGACCGAAGCATTGGGTATGGCGCTGCCAGGCAATGGAACCATACCAGCTATCGATAGCAAGAGGAATATGCTGGCATATGAAGCTGGCAGAACAGTGATGGATGTGGTTAGAAACGATCTCCGCCCCCGTCAGATAATAACTGAAAAAGCTATCAGCAATGCATTTATGGTTGATATGGCTCTTGGTGGAAGCACGAATTCTGTGCTTCATCTTCTGGCAGTTGCCAATGAGGCTGAAATTGATTTCCCGTTAACCCGGGTGAACGAATTAAGTGATATAACGCCATGTCTTTGCAAGTTAAGGCCTGCCGGCAATTATCATATAGAAGATCTTAACCGGGCTGGTGGTATTCCGGCAGTAATGGCACGCATCAGGGATTTGATGTACAGTAATCAGCCTACTGTAAACGGAAGTACCATTGGCGAGATAGCCGATAGTGCACTCATTTTTGATGATGATGTGATTCGTTCCATTGATAAAGCCTACGCTGACAAAGGCGGGCTCGCCGTTCTTTTTGGAAATATCGCTCCGGAAGGAGCTGTTGTCAAGCGGGCGGCTGTTGCGCCCGAAATGATGGTTCATAAAGGGCCGGCGCATGTTTTTGACAGTGAAGAGGCAGCCACCAGGGCGATTTTGGATGATCAGATAAAGTCCGGTGAAGTTCTGGTGATTCGGTATGAAGGACCTCGGGGAGGACCCGGTATGCGCGAAATGCTGACTCCAACCTCTCTGCTGAGTGGTATGGGCAGGGACAAGGACGTAGCACTGATTACTGATGGGCGTTTTTCCGGGGCTACCAGGGGCGCAGCCATAGGGCATGTATCTCCTGAAGCTGCTTCCGGTGGAGCCATAGCAGCATTACGAAATGGCGATATTATAAGCATCGATATACCAAATTACCGTTTGAATGCAGAATTGAACCAGGGCGAACTGGAAGATCGCCTGAAAACAATCAAAAAACACTGCGCAGGTATACAAAGCGGATATTTAAAACGATATGCAGAAAAAGTTACTTCAGCCAGCACTGGTGCGGTATATCAAAAGTAAAGTTACAATAAAAGGTATTGTCCATGAAAATGACCGGTTCTCAAATATTGTGTGAAAGCCTGACCAAGGAAAATGTTGAAGTTATTTTCGGCATACTGGGCGGCTCTATCCTGCCGCTTTACGATACGCTTACCCAGTATCCCCAATTAAGACACGTGCTGGTAAGGCATGAACAGGCAGCAGCGCATGCTGCAGAAGGATATGCGCGCGTTACCGGCAAGCCCGGAGTATGCTTTGCCACTTCCGGCCCAGGGGCTACCAATCTGGTTACCGGCATTGCTGATGCCTATCTTGACTCAACTCCAGTTGTAGCGGTCACCGGGCAGGTTGCCACACCATTTATCGGAAAAGATGCTTTTCAGGAAATTGATATAACCGGAATAACCCTTCCGATTACCAAACATAATTATCTGGTAAGTGACGCATCGTTCGTTGCGCAAACAGTCAAAGAGGCTTTTTATGTAGCAAAATCGGGGCGTCCGGGGCCGATTCTGATCGATATTCCCAAGGATATCCAGGTAAATCAGTCGGAATTTGATTATACAACAAAGCTGGTCATGCCGGGTTATAAACCTACGCTCAACGGTCACCCTGCTCAGTTGAAAAAAGCCGCCAGGTTAATTGCCGATGCCCGGAAGCCGGTGATTATCGCCGGGCACGGGATAATCATTTCAGAAGCCTATGACGAATTGAAAGAACTGGCAGAAAAAGCGCAAATTCCGGTAATTACGACTCTGCTTGGGATAAGCTCTTTCCCTGGCTCGCATATTCTGTCATACGGGTGGCTTGGAATGCACGGTATGGCTTATTCGAATAAAGCAATTGATGCGGCGGATCTGGTAATAGCCATAGGAATGCGGTTTGATGATCGTGCAACTGGCAAGGTCAGTGGTTTTGCTCCCCGGGCCAAAGTTATTCACATCGATATTGACCCGGCTGAAATCGGGAAGAACGTAAAAGTAGACGTTCCTATTGTCGGCGATGTAAAAAATGTGCTTAAGAGCATGAATAAATACATCGACGTGTTAGATAACCGTGAATGGCTTGAAGAACTGGAAGAATTACAGGCAAAACATCCATTAGGTTCTTTCGAGGGCGAAGGCAGAATGGTACCCCAGTTTGTTATACGAAAGATTTGGGAAGCAACCCGGGGAGAAGCTACCGTAGTAACTGGTGTTGGCCAGCACCAGATGTGGACAGCGCAATACTATACTTTCGACCGCCCGAACACCTTTATTACTTCGGGTGGATTGGGTACCATGGGTTTCGAGCTCCCGGCCAGTGTGGGGGCGGCAGTGGGGCGTCCGGAAGAGGCCATATGGTGCATTGCCGGAGACGGCAGTTTCCAGATGACCATGCAGGAACTGGGCACCATTGCCCAGGAAAGACTGAATATCAAGATTGCTATAATGAACAATGGATATCTGGGTATGGTGCGGCAGTGGCAGGAGATGTTTTACGGAAAACGTTATATGGCAACCCCGCTTGGATGCCCTGACTTTGTAAAACTTGCCGGGGCTTATGATATTCCGGCACTGAACGTTACCCGGCGGGAGGATGTCGAGCCGGCGATACAGCAAGCGATGGAGAATCCCGGTTGTTTTCTTTTGAATTTTGTGGTTGAACCGGAAGAAAACGTATATCCTATGGTGCCACCGGGTGCAAGCCTCGCAGAAGTGATGGAGACTCCGAGGAAAGAGGTGCTTACATGGCCACGCAAAAGCACACTATAGTAGCTTTGGTCCTGGATAAACCCGGCGTATTCAACCGTATTTCGAGTCTGTTCAGGCGCCGTGGCTTTAACATGGATTCCATTGCTGTTGGACACAGCGAACTGCACAATATTTCCAGGGTTACTATTGTTGTCGATGGGTCTACTGTTCAGGTAGAACAGGTGAGAAAGCAGCTGGAAAAAAACATTGATGTGGTCAAGGTGACCGATATTACACAGCGCGATACAATTACCCGGGAGCTTGCACTGATCAAGGTGCACGCCAATCCGGGAACCCGCAGTGAGATTATCCAGATTGTCACCATATTTCGGGCTAAAATTGTTGATGTATCGGCAGATTCGCTGACTGTGGAAGTCACCGGGGACACTCCCAAGGTGGATACACTTTACAAGTTATTGAAGGCATTCGGGATAAAGGAAATAGCTCGCACAGGATGCATTGCAATGACTCGTGGTGACAACGCATCAATATAAATATAAATAAATGACTACACTAATATAATAATATAAAGAAAGAACGAAGGAAGGTATTCTATGGCAACTATTTATTATGACTCAGATTGCAACCTGGAACTCATAAAAAACAAAGTGATTGGTATTATTGGCTATGGCAGCCAGGGGCATGCCCAGGCTCAGAACCTGAGGGATAGCGGGATAAAGGTAATTGTTGCGGAAGTGCCGGGAGGCAAGAGCTGGAAGGCGGCGGTCGAAGCCGGTTTTGAGGTAATGGAAGCAAGAGAGCTTGCTGCTAAAGCAGATGTAGTGATGATGCTTGCGCCGGATACAATTCAGTCAAAGATATACCACCAGTCGGTTGAGCCGGAAATGAAAGCCGGAAAAATGCTGATGTTTGCTCATGGTTTTAACATTCATTACGGCCAGATAGTGCCACCGGAAGACGTAGATGTAACCATGATAGCTCCCAAGTGCCCGGGCCATATGCTGCGCCAGGTCTATGTTGAAGGAACCGGGGCTCCGGCACTGGTTGCGGTTCAACAGGATGCCAGTGGCCAGGCGCTTGATATTGCGCTTGCATACGCCGCTGGTATTGGCTCCGGAAAAGCCGGAGTACTTGAAACGTCTTTTGAGGAAGAAACGGAAACAGATTTATTTGGTGAACAGGCTGTTCTCTGTGGTGGAGTTACCTCACTGGTCAAAGCCGGGTTCAATACTCTGGTCGAAGCCGGATACCAGCCCGAGATAGCATATTTTGAATGCATGCATGAACTCAAACTGATTGTTGATTTAATGTACAAAGGTGGTATGAGCTATATGCGCTATTCGATTAGTGATACCGCTGAATATGGAGATTATACCCGTGGCCCGCGGATTATCAACGAGTGTGTTCTGGAAGAAATGGCGCAGGTTCTAACTGAGATTCAGGATGGTACTTTTGCCAAAGAATGGATACTGGAAAACCAGGCAAACCGGCCTGTATATAACGCTTTAAAGCGCATTGAAGAGCATGAACTGATAGAAGAGGTTGGAGGGGAACTCAGAGAGATGATGCCATGGCTCAAGGATAAAAAATAGAACGCCATACAGGCATATCATTAAGAATTAAGGTGCTTTGAATTAGAATGTTTAAACGCTTCTCGATAAAGGCTGCTCTCATCCTTACTGGCCCCTCCCCCTGGTAACGGGGCGGAGGGGTTGCCCTGCTGTACAAGAGCAAAGCAAATACGAGGAGTAAAAACATGAAAAACATTATTATCTTTGATACTACCCTGAGGGATGGAGAACAGGCAGCCGGAACTACCCTGAACCGGGAAGAAAAACTGGAAATTGCTCTCCAGCTTGAAAAACTGGGAGTAGATGTAATAGAAGCCGGCTTCCCCATATCATCGCCCGGAGATTATGAAGCTGTAAAACTGATTGGCTCCCGCATTCGGGAATCTTCCGTTTGTGCCCTTGCCAGGGCAAATGTGAAAGATATCGATCGGGCATGGGAGGCTATCAAAGACGCAAACAATCCCCGCATTCACGTTTTCATATCTGCATCGAGTATACAGATGGCTCATCAGTTACACAAGAGTCCGGAAGAAGTGCTCGAGCTGGCCCGTACGATGGTAGCTCATGCTGCCAGGTATACTTCCAACGTCGAATTCTCTCCAATGGATGCTACCCGTGCTGATCATGGTTTTATTTACAGCTTGGTAGAGGCGGCTATAGCTGCGGGGGCGACAACGGTAAATATTCCGGATACGGTTGGTTATGCAATGCCGGATGAATTTGGCGGGCTTGTCTCATCACTTTTTGAAAACGTGGCAAATATACAGAAAGCGGTGGTAAGCGTCCATTGCCATAATGACCTGGGTCTGGCTGTTGCCAACTCTCTGGCAGCGGTGAAAGGCGGAGCAGGCCAGGTTGAATGCACAATCAATGGAATTGGAGAAAGAGCCGGTAATGCATCATTGGAAGAAGTCGTCATGGCAATTAGCACCCGCCAGGATCTTTATGATGTGAATACCGGTATACATACCGAGCAAATATATCGTACCAGCCGCCTGGTCAGTGAAATAACCGGTTTCCAGGTTCAGCCAAACAAGGCTATTGTGGGCATGAATGCCTTTCGCCACCAGTCGGGAATCCATCAGGATGGCGTAATAAAAATGCCCAAGACCTACGAAATTATTGATCCGCAGAAGGTGGGCGTGCCTTCTTCTTCGCTGGTAATGGGGAAACTAAGCGGGCGCCATGCTTTCAAAGAAAGGCTGGCAGAACTTGGTTATAATCTGGGCGAAGAGGATTTTAAGCATGCCTTCGATGCTTTCAAAGATCTGGCAGATAAGAAGAAGCAGGTAACCGACAGGGATATTGAGTCTCTGATTGCTGATGAGAAGCGCATTTATGCTGGAGCTTACCATCTTGAGAAGCTTCAGGTGACCTGTGGTGATGGAATACCGACCGCAGCAGTGATGCTCAATTGCCCGGATGGGGAATTGAGAGGTGATGCGGCATTGGGTTCAGGGCCGATTGATGCGGTTTACAAAGCGATAAACCGCATCGTAAAAGTTCCCAATTCCCTTACCGAGTTTACGGTAAAATCGATTACTGAAGGCCTGGACGCAATCGGCGAGGTTTTGATCAGGATTGAAAGCCAGGGAATCAGTTATACCGGCCGAGGGGCTGACACAGATATAATTACTGCCAGTGCCAAAGCTTATATGAATGCACTCAACCGTTTGCTGGCTGAAGGTAATAATGGATAAAGAGCAAGGACGATGTGGACAGAAGTAGAAATAATATTGAGGTTGCTTCTGGCTGCCGTTTTGGGTGGAGTCATAGGGTATGAAAGACGGAAAGCAGGTAAACCGGCTGGTGTCCGGGACCTTGCCTTGATTTCGCTTGGTTCAGCACTATTTACAGCCGTTTCCATAGAAGGCTTTACCGGAGGGGACCCTTCGCGGATTGCAGCTGGCATTGTTACCGGCATCGGGTTTATTGGTGCCGGCGCCATTCTTCATCGGGATTCCGGTGGAGTGAAGGGTTTAACTACGGCAACCAGTATTTGGATAGCTGCTGGAATCGGGCTGTCTGTTGGTGCCGGTCTCTACTATTTGGGGCTTGCCGCAACCGTCATTGCACTGTTTGTTCTCCTGATAAAACGGGAAAACTAAACATTAAATACTTAACATAAGGGGAATCTTCATGACTTTAGCAGAAATGATTCTGGCAGCCCACTGCGGAAAAGAGCGGGTAAGTCCCGGCGACTTTGTCGAAGTAAATGTTGATATGGTGCTATCGAATGATATTACCGGTCCGATTGCGATACGCGAGTTTAACAAGATCGGGGTAAGCCGGGTATTTGATCCGAAAAAAGTAGTAATGGTGCCTGACCACTTCACTCCAAACAAGGATATCGCTTCAGCAGAACAGGCAAAAATGGTAAGAGAGTTCTGTTTGCAGCAGGGTTGCCATTACTATGAAGTTGGACGGGTAGGTATCGAGCATGTACTTCTTCATGAAGAAGGTCTTGTCGCACCCGGGGAAGTGATTATTGGTGCTGATTCCCATACTTGTACTTACGGGGCATTGGGGGCTTTTGCCACCGGAATGGGTTCAACCGACATCGCATCAGCAATGGCTACAGGACATATCTGGATGAAAGTTCCCGATACTATTCGTTTTAACTATGTCGGCGAGCCACGGCGGTGGGTCGGGGGCAAGGATTTTATATTACATGCTATTGGGGATATCGGGGTTGATGGGGCGCTGTATGCGGCAATGGAATTTGGCGGAGGGGCAATCGACCACCTTTCACTCGAAGGCAGGTTTACTATGGCTAATATAGCTATCGAAGCCGGAGCGAAAGCAGGGCTATTTTATGCAGATGAAAAAACTGTCAATTACGAAAAAGAGCGTACCCAGAGGCCTTTTACGGCAAACAAACAGAAAACAGACGCAGAATATACCAGGGTTGTTACTTATGATGTTTCCAATCTGGAGCCCCAGGTAGCGTTTCCGCATCTGCCTTCCAATACCAGGCCTGTCAGCCAGGCCGGGAACATCAAGATCGACCAGGCGGTAATTGGTAGTTGTACCAACGGTCGAATTGAAGACTTGAGGATTGCGGCAACCATATTCAAAGGCAGAAATGTTGCAAGCACAGTGCGCTGTATTGTAATACCCGGTTCGCAATCCGTTTATATGCAAGCCCTTAAAGAGGGGCTGGTTGAAATATTTATCGAAGCGGGCTGCGCGTTTAGCACACCGACCTGCGGACCCTGCCTTGGGGGGCATATGGGAATCCTGGCAGCCGGAGAAAGGGCTATAGCAACCACCAACCGCAATTTTGTTGGCCGGATGGGAAGTCCTAAATCAGAAGTATATCTGTCAAACCCCGCGGTAGCCGCTGCCAGTGCGATAAGTGGAAATATTATCAGCCCGGAAGATTTGCAGTAAACAGCTATGAACATAATCGAAAAGTGGATGGTAAATCGCTCTTTCACCGGTAAAAGCGGAGAAAGGCTTGCCAAAAAACTGCTTTCTCATGCTCCATCCGGCCAGGCGGGGGTATTTTTGGATATCGGTTGTGGCAGAGGAGTGATAACACGATTTCTGGCCGAGAATTACAATGGGGAGTTTATCGGAATTGATATTGACCAAGATGAACTTGAAGCGGCGAAAAGCCAACCCTGCCCGGCTCAAATTAAATACCAGGTAGCTGATGCCCGGTCGCTTCCTTTTGAAGAGCGGGCTTTTGATGTTGTTATTGCCTTCGGTGTTCTCCATCATATTCCGGATTGGTATAAAGCAATTACGGAAATTGGACGCGTTTTGAAAGTTGGTGGAGTGTTTATCACGGCCGAGCTTGTGTATCCGGAGTGGGTTACCAGGATGGATGCAACATCATCAATTAAATTTGGAATATACGATCTCGATACCGTAAAACTTGTTCGCATGCTTCAGGATGAAGGTTTTATCACTCTCCATAAAGAAGAAACTGGGCGGTTGCTGTGGAGAGATTTTCAAGGAGTATTTGAAAAAAAATATGAAAAAGCCTGGTCGAGGGTATAAAACCGGGTTTCAAACAGCGAATTGAAACGTTAAGCAGGATTAATTCCAGGAGAATGATATGAAAACAGGACATGTATACAAATATGGAGCCAATGTTGATACCGATGCCATTATTCCAGCCCGGTATTTGAATGTCAGTGATCCGGGGGAACTCGCCCGGCACTGCATGGAAGATATTGATATTGCGTTTGCCCGGGCCGTAAACCCCGGTGATTTTATAGTAGCAGGTTCCAATTTTGGATGCGGCTCATCCCGGGAACATGCTCCCCTGTGTATCAAGGCATCAGGCGTGACATGTGTAATAGCCAAAACATTTGCCAGAATATTCTTCCGTAACGCCATTAACATCGGACTGCCCCTGATGGAATGTCCGCAAGCAGTGGATGGTATTAATAACGGAAATCAACTTGAAGTAGATTTAGAGCATGGGATCATAAAAAACCTTACCACCGGAGAGACCTTTCAGGCCAAGCCGTACCCGGATTTTATGAGGAATATTATCCAGAGTGGAGGATTGATAGAATATACCCGTCAAAAACTGGCGGCAGGATAGGAGAAAAATGGCAAATTATACAATTGCGGTATTACCGGGTGATGGTATAGGCCCGGAAGTAGTCAATGAAGCTGTAGAAACCCTCAAGGTTATAAGCCAGGTGTTTAATCATAACTTTACTCTGAATTACGGCCTGATTGGAGGATCGGCGATTGAAGCTGAAGGCACTGCCCTTTCCGGTTTTACGCTTGAAGTCTGCCGCAAGAGCGACGCTGTTCTACTCGGAGCTGTTGGAGATCCACGTTACGATAAGCCGGATAACGACATAAGGCCTGAGGACGGTTTGCTGGCGATCAGAAAAGGTTTGGGATTGTTTGCAAACATACGGCCGGTAAAGGTATATCAAGAGCTGGAAAACAATACGCGGTTTAAGCCTGAAGCAATCAGGTCAACTGATTTTGTCTTTGTGCGCGAGCTTACCGGCGGAGTATATTTCGGAAAACCAAAGCGTCGATGGGAAACCACCAGGGGCCGAAGAGCGGTTGATTCCATGGTTTATTCAGAGCAGGAAATCGCCCGTATCGTAAGGGTGGGCTTTGAGCTTGCACGCCAGCGCAAGAAGCAACTTGTCAGTGTGGACAAGGCAAATGTGCTTATGTCCTCGAGGCTGTGGCGCCAGGTTACCGACGAGGTGGCAAGGGAGTACCCGGATGTAACGCTTGAGCACCTGCTTGTCGATGCCTGTGCCATGAAGCTTGTGCAGGATCCGAGGTATTTTGACGTTGTGGTTACCGAAAACATGTTTGGGGACATTCTTACCGATGAGGCTTCGGTTCTTGCTGGTTCGCTTGGCATGCTTCCTTCGGCGAGCCTGGCGGCCGTACCGGGCGCCGGTTTAAAAATCTTTGGATTATATGAACCGGTTCACGGAAGCGCACCTACTATTGCCGGGCAAGATATTGCTAATCCAATTGCTACAATCCTGACCACTGCGATGATGCTCAGGTATTCTTTCAACCTGGAACAAGAAGCCAGTGCAATTGAAACAGCGGTGCAGGAAGTACTGGCACAGGGCTATCGCACATCTGATATAATTAACGAGTCAGGAACAATCGTCGGCACCTCTAAAATGGGGCAACTGGTAAGGAGCAAGCTGGTATAGAGCTATGATGGTGGAACTATACGATACTACGCTCAGAGATGGTTCTCAGCGTGAGGGCATATCCCTCACCGTGAAGGACAAGATTACAATCGCCCGCAAGATAGATGAGCTTGGTGTAAGTTATATTGAAGGTGGTTGGCCGGGTTCAAATCCTAAAGATGCTGAGTTCTTCTCGCAGGCAAAAGACCTGGGGCTATGCCATGCCAGACTGGTTGCATTTGGAAGCACCTGCCGGCCAGGGGCAAGCCCGGAAAAAGACGCCAACCTGCTTTCTCTGGTTAACTCTGGCGTCAATGTGGTAAACATTGTAGCCAAAGGGTCGGACCTGCATGTCAGGCAGGTCCTGCAAGTTGACCTGGAAGAAAACTTGCGCATGATCAGGCAGTCGATAGAATACTTGAAATCAAGCGGCATGGAAGTCTTTGTTGATGTGGAACACGCCTTCGACGGTTTTAAACATAACCCTGATTACACGCTCGATGTATTAAAAACTGCCGCCGTTGCCGGTGCCAAGTGCCTGGTTTTATGTGATACGAACGGAGGCACGCTGCCAGATGAGATAAGGAATATGATTGCTGCTGCCAAAAAGGCAGTGACTGTCGATATTGGTATTCATGCTCACAACGATTCTGAACTGGCAGTTGCCAACAGTCTGGCTGCAGTAACTGCAGGGGTAAGCCATGTTGAAGGAACCATCAATGGATATGGTGAACGTTGCGGAAACGCCAATCTATGCTCCATAATTCCGGCTCTCAAACTTAAAATGGGGATAAATTGCATCAGCGATGAGCAGCTTGCCCGGCTTACTGAAGTCTCCCGGTTTGTGAGTGAAGTGGCAAACCTCCAGCCAGATGCATATTTGCCGTATGTTGGAGCGAGCGCTTTCTCGCACAAGGGAGGATTGCATGTATCCGGTATCAGCAAATGGTCGCAGAGTTATCAGCATATAGATCCGGTACTTGTCGGCAACAAAACCCGCACGCTTGTCAGCGAACTCGCCGGCAAATCCAATATAATATTCCGTGCAAAAGAAATCGGTGTTCCGTTGCCTCCGTCGGGAGCTGAAGCACAAAAGCTGGTAGAACAGGTAAAATCTCTTGAAAGCCGTGGTTTCCAGTATGAGAATGCCGAAGCATCATTTGATTTACTCTTGCACCGGGCATTGCCAGGCTATAAAACTCCCTTTGAGCTGGTGGACTTTATGGTACTGGTGGAAAAGAGACGGCGCCATCCTTCCAACAACAATCGGGAGGAACTGCTTTCCGAGGCTATGGTCAAGGTTAAGGTTGATGGCTGTATCATGCACACCGTATCCGAAGGAGATGGCCCGGTGAATGCACTGGATAATGCATTACGCAAAGCCCTGCTGGAAAACTACCCCAGTCTTTCGGTGGCAAAACTGGTTGATTACAAAGTTCGTATTCTGGAAGAAAGCACCGGAACAGAATCTCTGGTTAGGGTGCTGATTGAATCGACTGATGGTGAAAACCAGTGGAGAACAGTTGGCAGTTCTACCAACATAATCGAGGCAAGCTGGCTCGCCCTGGCAGACAGCCTGGAATACTGGTTGTTGAAACATTACTGCAATCTGTAATTATTGAACAATTTGATATGCAGGTTTTATCCTGCTGATTATACCGGTCATTAAATATTTATCTTCAAAATGCAATTCAGGCAAAAATATTATTCCCTGAGAATATTAAACGGTTTGTTCTTCAAGCCATATTTAGTATAATGTGATTGAAAGTGGTGATTACCAATTGGGGGTAGATAACATGCCAGATGATATTAAAAGCGCCAGGGAAATAGCTCTGGCAAGAGCTGAAGCAGAAAGCAGGGAGATTACCGCAGAAGACCGCATGCGGTGGAAATACACTCCGGAAGGGGAAAAACTCGGAGCCCGCATTATTGCCGGAGAAGAAAAGCTGGAAGAAGAGCTAGGTAAGTGGGAAGAAGCAGCCCGCAAGTATATCATACAGGGAACACTTTCAGTGCTTTTAACCAATATTACCCTTCCACTGGGAAAAACAGAAAAAGAACACTCCCAAAAGGCGCTTGATGCGGTGATGGTTCTTAAAAAGGATAAAGGCAGGGTAGCCCAAATTGTGGAACAAATACGTAACCTGTTTGAGCATTATGAGACTCAGGGAAACACACAGAAGAACCATGCAATTGAACAACTGAAAACCGAATATGCTCAAAAATTAAGGCAGGCAATCGAACAGCAGCTTGGTTCCAGCGCCTCCGGAATGGTTGCTGATGTTGATAACCTTCCCCAGTTTAAAGAAGAGAAGCGCAGGCTGATAAGCCAGTTCGATTCACAATATATCAAACTGTTAAATGAGTATAAAGAGGAGTTGAAGCAAGCAGGCTAAAACGAGCGAGGGGGTGGACAAGTGGATATCAGAGATGACAGAATAGCCGAAGCCGTCAAGCAGACCCTGGTAATAAGGCCACCACGGCAACTGCTGGATACTTTCGGAGTGACAAATATTGCTTATTATATGGTTACCGCTCCTACTTATGCAGAATTGGAAAAACATAATAACGAGACAGTTGTGCGCAAAGGACGCGTAATTGCCAACCGGCCGCGCGTTGTAACGCCATACTATTTATCACGGCTTGAAGGTTTTAGTTCTGATGCCAGGCAATATTTCGATTCGCTCATACAACAACACGGGCCCAACGCGCCAGGGATTTATTACACATATCGAAACGAACCCGGTGAGTTGACTATAGTTCCTGATAGCATGCAACTGGTAGTTGAGCGCATCAATGCTGAAATAGAACACTCCCGTGATCCTTTAACTGCCATTATAAAAGGCAGGGATGATATGTGGGATGTCTCGCTGCTCAAGTTTATACACCAGGTTACCTTTCATTCAATGAAGGGCAACCTGGCCCAGATGCAGTCAAGAGGATTGCTGGATATTGATTCTCTGGGTGTTCCGCTGGAGGCTCGCGTCAGGATTGAGGAAATGTTCAGCAAAGTTAACAAGGGGGATCTCGAGCCCAGTGAACTAAAAGACGAGCTCGATCGGTGGGGTCTGTTCGAGGAGTACCAGGACCGGTTTTTTGCTCTTTTCAACCGCACAGGTGCCAGATAATAACCAGGGAGAACATTGATGAAAATCACCACAATCGAAGCGCGTGACCTTTCTGAGGCCTGGTTTCTCTGCCTTAGAGAAGTGCTCGATAGCGGTTATGAATACCTTATTGAAAGAGGAAGCTATGCCGGGCAAAAGCGCAGGGAGCTGGATTATGCCCAGATAAAAATTACCAATCCCGGCAACCGCCCGCTTACTCCCGATGTTCCGGCTGGAGTGCCATCGCCAACTACCATGGAATACATCGAAAACTACCTTCCGTATTTAATGACGGGCAAAAGAGCTGAAGGTGAACAGTACACCTACGGGCAGTTTCTGGAGCACCAGATAGCCGAAGTGATACGAATGTATCGCGAGGACGGTTTTAATACCAACCAGGCATATATGAGTGTAGGGGATGACCGATCTATATATCTTCCTGACCCGCCCTGTCTGCGGGGTATAGATACAAGAGTCAGGTATAACAGCCTGCATTTTATCTGTTATTTTAGATCCTGGGATCTTTGGGCAGGGTTTCCGTCCAACCTGGCAGCCATTCAACTTCTTAAGGAATATATCGGTTCCGAGTTGGGAGTTGAGGATGGAGAAATAATCGCAGTCAGCAAAGGCCTTCATCTTTATGATTATTCCTGGGATCTGGCTCAAGTTGTATGCGGTATTTCCGAAGAAAAGCAACAAACACTATAGGAGTGTTGCCAACCCGGTAACAGCCAAAAGCAAACCAGGTTTGCATTTATCATGAAAACCGGAACAGTTATTAAATATGTTGGGCTTACGCTTTCTCTCATAGCTATAATGGCGCCATTACCCCTTGCCGGTTGTTCCGGCAATGCTGCTCTTGAAAACCAGATCAACAGGATAGTTGAGCCATTTCATTTCAGTATTCTGGGCTGGCAGATTGAAGCCCTTTCAAGCCAGTTCGATGATTATATTTTTGGTAAAGGCGGCGATGGCTCAGAAAAAACTGAAATTGTAAAAGAATACTTCGAAAACCAGGGGCAGATTGCAAGCCTTGAGCAAAAGCTTTTGATGGTTAAGGACGGTTTACTGCAAGCTAGTGTTGGCCAGATTACAGAACAAATTCAAGAATTATCTGAGAGAAATTCCTGCATTCTTTCAACTGTTGAAGCCACTCTTTCCAGCCAGATCAACACGGTTCTGAAAGAAACCGGAATTATAAATCCCTGGCAGGACTTACACACTGCTCAGCTGGTATTTCCCCCCGTTAATTTTGTAATCGAGCCTCCTCCCCATTTGCTGGTGGTTTCCCCGCGCGATGAAATCACCCGCATCAAAGACATTACTCTTGACCAGCAGATAACCGAAGAGCAAAAAGAAGTGATTGAAGAAGAGATATCTGAGCTTGGAATGAGTGCTCTGGTGGTCAGGCTGGGTGGTATTGCCACCTATCCGGCGTTTGTTTCTGACACCATGTCGCTTGAATACTCCATAGAAGTGGCGGTTGAAGAATGGTTCCACCAGTATCTTTTTTTTCGCCCGCTGGGTTTCCGTTACGGGCTGCATGTTGCCGGGTTGACGCGTGATTATGAAATTGCCACTGTAAATGAAGCCCTGGCTGGAATGGTCAGTGCTGAGATTGCCTCGCTCGTATACGAAAAGTATTACCAGGAGCCTCAGATCCTTTCGACCGGCATGCCCATCGCCGCCGCAGGGGAATTTGATTTCTATGCCGAGATGAGGTCAATTCGCATTAAAGTGGATGAACTGCTCCAAAACGGGCAGGTTGAAGAAGCTGAACGCTACATGGAAGAAAAACGGCTGCAGCTGGCCTCTCACGGTTATTATATCCGCAAATTAAACCAGGCCTACTTTGCTTTTTATGGGACTTACGCTTCATCTCCAGGGTCGGTAAGCCCCATTGGCTCCGGATTAAAGGCTCTCAGGCAGAAAAGCGATTCACTTAAAAGTTTTGTTGAACAGATCAGCTCAATGACTGATGCCGATGAAATTATCGAAGCATCTGACTAAACTACCAATTCCTTGCGGATCTTCCCGGCTGTTTCATAACCAGCCCAGCGCTCTACCAGCTTGAGAGCAAAATCCATGGCAGTTCCAGGCCCGCGGCTGGTTATGATATTCCCATCTTCTATTACGCGCTGAGGGCTGAAGCGGGCTGTTTTAAGGCTTGATTCTGTTCCGGGGAAGCAGGTAACAGTTTTGCCCTTTATGACACCTGCCTGTTCAAGCACGAGTGGTCCTGCACATATGGAAGCCAGATCTTTGCCAGCAGAGGCCATGGTTCTTATCAGGTTTAACACCACCGCGCTTTTACCAAGGTTTACATAACCAGGATAGCCGCCCGGGATAATCAGCGCGTCAAGCGCGGAAGCTTTCAGCTCATCTACCACTATGTCACAGACAATTCTTAACCCGCGGGAGCCGGTGATCGGGCCTGGTTTCAGGCCGGCGGTTAAAACTTCGATGCCTGCCCGTTTTAAAACATCATAGGTAACTGATGTTTCGATTTCTTCAAAACCTTCGGCTACAAGTATTGCTACTTTCATGGATAGCGACCTTCAGGCGACAGAATTGGCTGTTCCGCAGTGGGGGCATTTAACTGAAGTGCCTTTAAAATCAGGCGGAACACGCAGCCGGGTGCCGCATTTACAGTTTATGGTGGTGTATTTATTCATTTTCCAGAGAACGTCGCTTGTTTCACGTGCGCGCTGAAGCTCATTGGCATCATCGTCCTGCACAAAGCCGGATTTGTTTGGGGTATGCTTGATCGGTGCTTTGGGAGCCGCCGCCAGCGCAGAAGCGCCCAAAATGCTTCCCCCGCCGCGATGAACCTGGGAATAGGCTTTATTGTAATCGGTGAGGCTGGCTCCACCCATCGAACGCAGTATACGTATGCGTTCGGAGATAGGCGGATGAGTGGAGGACAGATCAGCCGCTGGTTTACCCTTTTGCCGGAAAGGGTTCATGATATACATGGGCGCTGTTGCCTGGTTGGCAGATTTTAGAGGTTGTGTTGAGGAGGCGATTTTCTCCAGCGCAGAAGCAAGACCTTCTGGATAGCGTGTAAAAAGCGCTCCTGAAGCATCTGCAAGATACTCCCGCTTTCGGGAAATGGCAAAGTAGATCAGCTGGGCAAAAATGGGTGCCAGTATAACCAGCGCCAGGGCTATGAGCATGATTATGGCCTGGCCGCCACCGCCACCACCTGAATCACGCCTTGAGCCTCCGGACCCGCCAAAAATCATCATTCTTGATGCGTACCAGGATAGTATCACGATGGTTCCCAGCATCACCGATGTAACTGCCATCAGCAGGACGTCCCTGTTTTTGATGTGTGCCATTTCATGGGCAATCACACCCTGGAGTTCATCACGGTTAAGCCTGGCAAGCAGGCCGGCAGTTACCGCTACAGCAGCCTTGTTTTTATCCCGGCCTACTGCAAATGCATTGAGCGCCTGATCATCTATTATATAAACGTCCGGCATTTTTTCAAGGCCGGCGGCTATCTGCATCTCTTCAACGATGTTATAAAGGCGCGGGTGATCCCCGGGGCCGATCTTGCGAGCGCCGGAGAGGGATAGCAGGATGTTATCGCCCTGGAAAAGGGCAACCAGGTTCATTATCACCCATAGTACTACGGCAAATATTACGCCTATTATGCCGTTATCAGCAAAATACAGGCCTAAAGCATAGCCAACTCCTATAAGTACCAGCCCCATAGCGATGGCCAGCACTACAGAGCGCCACTGGTTAGAGCGTATCTGTTCCCACATCTATTTAAACGACTGACTCCGATTATTATTATTTAAGAAAAACTGACTTTGGGAGCTTCCCGTTGGACCGATTCTGTTACTTCAAAGAACTCGCCGCTCTTGAAGCCAAACATGCCGGCTATAATGCTGGAAGGAAACATCTGGGTCTGGTTGTTGTAACGCAGAACCGCATCATTATAAAACTGCCTGGCAAAACTGATTTTGTTTTCGGTGCTGGTAAGCTCTTCCTGCAGGGCAAGAAAATTCTGGTTGGCTTTCAGATCCGGATAAGCTTCGGCAACTGCCAGGAGGCGCATCAGAGCCGAGCTTAGCTCTCCCTCAGCCTTGCTACGAGCTTGGGCACCGGCATCAGACATTTTCTGTGCAATCGTACGTGCGTTAGTAACAGCTTCAAAGGTTTCGCGTTCATGTTTTGCATAACCCTTCACCGTTTCTACCAGGTTGGGGATAAGGTCATAACGCCGTTTTAGCTGAACATCAATCTGCGCCCAGGCGTTTTTAACCTCGTTGCGCAGCCTTACCAGGCCGTTATAAAGGGCAACAATCGCCAGTATAAGAACAACAATAATCCCAAGGGCGATCCATACTCCAATCATCTTTGACCTCCTGTTTATTTACAACTATCTTCGGCTTCAAATGCTTCGCCGAGGAAAACCAGCATCTCCTGCTCGCTGGAATATTCAGTTACATCTCCGGCTCCCATGCCTTGCACCAGGCGATGAAGTTCACCGGAATCAAACCATAGTCCGTGCTTTCGGGAGCACAGGTCAACCAGTATTTGAGGTGATGAACCTAAAACATGCTTTTGCATATGGTGCTGGCAGATCGGGCATTTGCGCTTTTTCTCGCTGGATTCGGTTTCCGGCTGTGTGGCAATGCTTTCCAGCAGGCTCGGTTTATCATCCAGTTCCATGGAGCGAAACAGTAGTTCCAGCTCACCTTTGTCAAACCATGTTCCATGGCATGCAGGGCAATAATCAAGCTCAACGCTGTGGTATTCAACCACTATCATGGATTTGTGGCATGCAGGGCACTTCAACCGGATTTAACCCTCTTAATGTTCGTTATTATCCAGTTTAGCCAGCAGCCAGCTTTGTGTCAACATTGTAAGGCTGGAGAGCAATCTATTCACTGCGGTTAAAAGACCAAACAGCGGCACTTAGCAGGGCAAGCCCCAGTATGCTAACTACTAACATATCATCCAGCACGCTCATGGTGTGGCCAAAAATGGTTATTCCGATCTCGTAAGCAGAATCCGTCCCCAGAAATACCTGCCTGATTGCGTCTACTCCGTAAGTCAGCGGGTTGATTTTGGAGATAACCTCCATGACAAGAGGTACATTGTTTACCGGGTAGAAAACACCAGCCAGGAATATAAGCGGCATTATGAGTAACTGAATTACCATTTGAAAGCCCTGCTGGGATTTCATCCTGGAGGCAACCAGCAGACCAAGAGAAGAAATGGCGATCGATACGATAAAAATCACCGGAATA